>JAUWBY010000116.1 GCA_030609605.1 Candidatus Eiseniibacteriota bacterium | reverse complement strand
GCGGTAGCCAACCCGCGGATATCAGTCTGATCACCGTCGAAGAGAACCGCTTCCTCCTGCAAACTGAGGCACCCCACGCTTCCGCGCGGGGTGCCCAGGACAATCGGCTTGACACCGACCGTTCCATATCACTTCAAGAGCGTCATCTTCCGTGTCGCCTTCTCACCGCCGTAGGAGAGCTCCATGAAGTAGATTCCGCTTGCTGCCGGGAATCCATCCGTTCCACGTCCGTCCCACATCGCAGTATGGTTTCCCGGATCCTGAACACGGTCCACGAGCGTCGTCACGAGCCGGCCGTCAACGGTGTAGATGCTGAGAGTCGTCTTTGCCTTCCCGGTCGCGACCGGATTCAGCAGGTAGCTGATCGTGGTCGAGGGATTGAACGGGTTAGGCGCAATCCCGGTGATCGAGAATGCCCGCCCGCCGGGGATGACGTCGTTGTCACCAACGTCCGTATCCACAGGCCAGTTGGCGAACGAGCCAGTGATTGCCAGCGCAAACGGCTGCGGGGCGTGCGGTACCGTGGCCCCCGACACAGTAATCGTGTATGTGCCTGTGGCCGGGCTGTTGAGCCGGACGACCTCCTCGACGTTGCGCGAGTCAGCCGCGCCGCCGGTTGTGGACTGCCCGCCGCTGAAGACGTTGCCGGAATACGTGCCGCTTGGTCCCGTGACCGTCAGGTTAAGGTTGTTCTGGATGGCGACGCCGGCACCGCTTGACGCGGGGTAGTCGCTCCAGACGAGGACGATCTCAAGCGGAACCGAGGACGAATCGACCTCAAACTGGAATTCATCAGTTCCTCCCTGGCTCACGCCCGGCGTGACGTCATGGACAATGAGCTCCCGGGCATCCCCGTCAAAAAAGAGCACGTCGTCCAGAAGGATCCGTCCCCAGCCTTCGTTGTAGTTTGGGATGTCGGCCGAGGCTATGTCCGCGGCGGAGTTCATGAGGCAAGCCTTGACGAGCGCTGCGCTCGGATTCAGGCCGTCGTCAGTCACCTCTTCGCCGCTTGGGTACCATCCCTCCTCGAAGTACTGGCGAGTGAGTGCGGCGCATCCTGCTACGGCCGGCGTCGCCATCGAGGTTCCCTGGAACGGGGATGCCACGATCGCGCAGGTCTGTGCCGGTGGGTTGCCCGGGTGGTTATTGGCCGAGTTCACATAAGTGTCGTTTGCCTCGCCGCCCGGGGCGCACAGGGTTGGCTTGTAGCGGTTGTCGAACGACGGTCCCCTGCTGGAGTATCCAGCCATCGTGTTCTGATTGAACGGTCTCCGCGTGGCTCCCACTGTGATGCAGTTCTTTGCCGTGCCCGGGAATCCAACGGTGCCGGAGCCGGGTCCGGCGTTGCCTGCAGCGAAAAGAAAGAGGAAGTCCTTGTTGTTCCAGGTGAAGCTGTCGATATTCTGCGCGTACGAGTCGTAGCTGTTCTCAGAGCCGCCCCAGGAGTTCGAGTGGATCCGGGCTCCGGCGTTGTACGCGTTCTGATACGCCGAGGTGCAGTTGTCGGGAACGGCGATAGTACCCACGGTACAGGCCCACTCGTCATCGGCGCCGACGTCCTGCATCATAAGCTTCGCCTTGTAGGCGACTCCGTTGTAGTCGTAGTTACCTGGGTTGACGTACGACTGGTCACCGGCAAGTGTGCCGCATACGTGTGTTCCGTGGCCTGTGTCGCAACCGTCATAGGCAACCCCGCCGCCATAGGTGGTGTAGTTGTAGACCTTGCGGTTCGTCGGCCCGGGCGGATTACCGCTGTCACGGAACCAGCACGAGTTGTAGTCGAGGCCGGAGTCCATGACGCAGACAAGCTGGTCCTCTCCGTGAATCCCCTTGTCCCAGATCGGAGTCTGAGCGGAGACGTTCGACTGGACGCACCAGACCCCGCGATCGTTCATGAAGAGAAACTCGGGCTTCTCCTCGATCCACCAGACGTCAGCAAGCCTCGCAATGGAGTTCACCAGAGTGGGGGAGGCGTGAACGACGATGAGTTTTTCGATCCCGTTGTCCGATGAACTGAGGGTCTTTCCTCCGAGCGCCGTGATCGCCGATGACGTAGCCTCGATGTCGTCGAAGACGCGGACCATCAGCGTCAGACACGAATCAGCGGCTCGATGAGGAGTCTGAAACTCGTGGGTTCCGATCGTTGGGCTCATCTTGTATGCGGGGTGGAACAGACCGGTCCATGTGATCTCATCCAGATCTGCGAAGCTGGCGCGAGCATCGGTCGTTGCGCGCACGATATACGTATTGTCGGGGATGTAGGCGATGAGTTCTCCGCCGGCTGCGATAACTGCGTCCTTGCGGGCGTCGGTCGGTGGCCCGGAGAGCTGGACAAGGTAGTATCCGGCCTCGCCGGCCTCAGGCTCCTCCGCGCGAAGCCACGAAACCATCTCGGGTTCGCCTTCCGCTGGATCGAAGCTGTGTGTGATGAGGTGGATCGTGTCACCTGCGGCGGCGGGCAGCGCCGCGCAGGTTGCCAGCAGGACAGACACGAAGAGCACGGTCGAAACGAGAGTTCTCGACATCATCTACCTCCTCTTGCAGGATGGCGAAGCATCGCCTTCTGCTGGACATGACATCAGAATGAGTCCCATCCGCGGCGCATGACACCAAAACAGGTCTCATCCGCTGGGCAGATGACACACAAAGTGTATTATAACAGAGGAATGGGGGTATTGTCAAGAATCGGTGCCGTCGCTAGAACTCGAGCGCACCGAGTGCGCCTGTGCTGTAGGAGATGTCGAGCGCTATGACTATCCCGCGCCGTTCCTCATCCAGGTCGCCGACGATCTCCTCGATTCCTTCAACGAACTGTTCGACAGCGCCCTTGTCAATCACGAGGAGAAAGACGTGGCCGAACTCCTGGCCCTCGGAGAAGACGCGTGAGAAATCCGCAAAGAGTGGGACCTTCGTGAGGAAGCCCTCTACATTGCGGGCGTCCAGCACGGTGGCACTGGTCGCGCCGACCTCCGTGAAGTACTCCACAATGGGCTCGAAGTAGTCGGAATCGATGAGTTCGAATATCAGAAGCTGGTTCTCACCTGTCGATGTCGCTTTGCTTGCCGCGCCTTCCATCTTCTCAATTCGGTCGTAGATATCGCCGGGGACGTTCGCCGTGACGAGGGTCTCGATGAACGATGGATCGCTCAGGAGTCTGGCGACTTTGGCGAGGGTCCTGAGGTAGTCCTGCGATTGGTCCGGCGGCGCAACCATCGCGACCACGAACTTCACAGGCAGTCCATCGACGGAGTCGTACTCGATCCCTCGCTTCGCGACTCCGATGGCGCCGCATATCCGCTGAAGTCCCGCTATCTTCCCGTGCGGGATGCCTACCTCTTTTCCCACGCCCGTCGTCGCCGTCCGTTCCCGTTCGTTCAGGGCCTTCAGAATCGTTGAGTCGTCGATCTCAGCGAGAGCTGGGTTCTTCTTGAGGAGAGACACCATCTCTCCGAAGAGCTCCTCTTTGGTCCTGGCCTTGAGGCCGGGGTTAATGCTCTCGATAACTACTGCTTCCAAGAGTTTCATCTGGTGACCTCTCTGCTTGCCCTGCCCCGCGCACTTCTGGTCGATCCCGAAGCTTCAAGTGCGAACTTCGTCAGCGGTGGTCCGAGGACTTCGTTGACGAGGATCGATGCGAGTACGATGTTGACCATAGTCCCCATGTAGGGGAGATGCGCAAACGCTGCGGTGTCCTGCAGCACGAGAATAAGGCCTATCGCGACTCCCGCCTGTGGTAGGAGGGCGAGGCCGAGGTACTTCCGTGTCACCGGGGAATCCTGTGCCACGACGGCGCCTACATAAGTGCCTCCGTACTTCCCGATCGCCCTTGCGAGGAGGTAGACGATTCCCAGAGCCCCGGTCGCCATGAGCGTCCTGATGTCGAGCTCGGTTCCAGCCAGGGCGAAGAACGCGGCGTAGATGGGCGGAGCGAGCGGTTCGAGAATCCGCATGATCCTCGAGTTCTTAGGGGAGAGGTTTATGATAAGGAACCCGAGCATCATGTTCGCGATGAGGGGCGAGATGTGAAGCGAGATCGCGATCCCGCTGGTGAAGAGCACGAAGCCGAGCACAATGACGATGATCTCATTGCTTCTCTTCCTGTCGACGACCAGACGATGGATCACGTATCCCATCACGGTGCCGAGCGCGACTGAGAACAGTATTTCCCTCAATGGGTGAAGCAGCATGGCCATAGGTCCGGCGTTGCTCGTCCCTACCATTGCTGCTGCGAAAGCCATCACGAAGCCGAATAGAGTGATGGCGAAGGCGTCGTCGAGCGCTACTACTCCAAAAAGGGTGGAGACGAGAGGTCCGCGCGCTCTGAGCTCACTCGCGATCGCCACGGTTGCGGCCGGGGCCGTAGCCGATGCTATCGCACCCAGAAGGAGCGCCATCGGGAGCGGCGCGTCGAAGAGACAGAGCGCACCGGCGACAGTGCCGAATGTGATCATGAGCTGGAAGATGGTGATGATGAGTATGTTTCTGCCGGTCTTTCGCAGCTTGGAGATCCTGAACTCTGATCCGATCGTGATGGCGATAAGCCCCAGAGCGATGTGTGGAATTGGGGCGAGGGACTCGACGATATGGTCAGGAACGACATTGAGGATCGATGGGCCGAGGACGAGCCCGGCAACTATGTAGCCGGAGATCGTCGGCAGCTTGAATCGTGACGCGAGCTTGCCGCCCGCGAACCCGGCGAGCAGGAGCGCACCGACACCAAAGATGAGATTGCCGTGCAGGAGGTCTCTGATATCGATGAGCGCTTGCAAAACGACTGACATTGGATCTCCCGGTGCGTGTCGCCAACCCTGAATCCAGCATCATAGCATTTGTGGCCCTTCATCGCCAGCAGACGCATTCCGCTGCCAGTCTGCTGTAATGACAAACTCCCGTGGATGTGCTATAATAAGAAATTGAGGTTGCTCAAGCCTCATCGCGGGTCAAAGAAGCCGGCCCGAGGATCCCGCGGACCGGTGGGTGGATAACGACGTATTTGATAGATGGGTGATACTGTACTCGAACAGTGGAGGTGTACCGTGCGGAAGTCGTTACTCGCGCTGTTCCTCGTGCTGCTGCTCCCCGCGACCTTTGTGTCTGCGGAGACAATCGTTCTTGGCAGCGGTGTTGAGGCGATCACGGCTCGCGTAGTCGAGTCGGACATTACGAGAACGGTAATTGAGTACGAACTCTCGAGTGTCATCAAGGACGCCGTCGATATCGGCGGAGAGACCTACTACTCTATCTCGCTCGGCGAGGAGAGCAGGACGAAGGACCTCGGTTTCCCTGCGGTCCCGAATGTCTGCCGAAGCATCATCATTCCCGACGACGCCGAGATGGCCGTCCGCCTGATCTCTTCACACTATGTGGAGTTCGCTGGTGTGCCGGTTGCTCCGTCGAAGGGAATCATCACTCGTGACGTGAACCCGGCGAGTGTGCCCTATGTGTTCGACAAGTTCTACGATGCCGGCGGATGGTATCCGTCCGAACTCGTGACGCTTCGCGATCCGTACGTCATGCGAGACTTCAGAGGTACCGTGGTCGAGCTCAATCCGATCCAGTACAACCCCTCGACTCAGATACTCCGTATCTACGACTCGGTTGTCATCGAGGTTGTGGACGTCGGCCCTGCGAAGAAGAACCCACTGACGCTCAGGCCCGCGGGCATGGACAGGGAGTTCCGCAACGTCTACGCGCGCCACTTCCTGAACTTCGCCGACGCACCGCTCGATCGCTACCCGGCAGTCGATGACGGCGGCAACATGCTCATCATCTGCTACGACGATGCCGGCTTCCTTGCGGAGATGCAGTCTCTCGTCGACTGGAAGAACCAGATGGGCGTTCCCTGTGAGATGGTCACCGTGACCGACGCGGGAGGCACGGCGGCTGCCATCGACAGCTACATCGAGAGCTACTACAACACGAACGGCCTCACGTATGTACTTCTGGTCGGGGACGCGGCGCAGTGCCCATCGCTCACGGTGGACAATCTCTCCGATCCGAGCTACTCGCTCATTTCAGTCGGCGACAGTTACGGAGATCTCTTCGTTGGACGCTTCTCTGCTGAGAACAGCGACCAAGTGGCTACGCAGGTGCTCAGGACGGTCGAGTACGAGAAGAGGCCTCAGGCCGGCGCAGAGTGGTATCACAAGGGTATGGGTGTCGCGTCCAACCAGGGACCGGGCGATGATGGCGAATACGACAACGAACACGAGGACTACATTCGGGACGATCTCCTCGCGTTCACCTACACGGAAGTGGATCAGATCTACGACCCAACCGCGACCGCAACCATGGTGATGACGGCTCTCGAGGACGGCCGGAGCATCATCAACTACACGGGTCACGGCTCGGTGACGAGCTGGGGGTCGAGCGGTTTCTCGAATACCCACATCGACGCACTGACGAATGACAACATGCTTGGTTTCGGAGTGAGCGTCGCCTGTTACAACGGCCAGTTCGGCAGCACCACATGTTTCGCCGAGGCATGGCTCAGGGCTACGAATAACTCGAACGGTGAGCCGACCGGAGCAATCGGATTCTACGCTTCGACCATCGGCCAGTCCTGGTCTCCACCGATGGATGCCCAGGACGAAGTGGTCGATCTCTTGGTCGGAACCTCGGCGGAGGGAATCCGTCGGACCTACGGTGGAATCTGCTTCAACGGCTGCGGTCATATGATCGATGAGTACGGAACGGATGGCGAGGACGAGTTCTACCACTGGACCATATTTGGCGATCCGTCGCTTCGCGTGCGCACCGACACGCCGGCTGCGCTCGCTGTGAACCACCTGCCGGTGATCTACCCGAGCATGACCACGTGGGATGTGGAGGTGTTTACAGCCGGCAGTCCGGTTGATGAGGCGCTCTGCTGTCTCTACTACGACGGAACGATCTACGCGTCTGGCATGACGGATGCGACTGGAAATGTCTCGATGGATGTCGTGACAATGGTCCCGGTCGGCGAGGTGCTGACCCTGACGGTGACCGGCTTCAACACCGAGACCTACACGGCCGACGTTCTGGCCATCGTCCCGGTGACGTACACGATCGTTCCACCGTCGATTCCGATCGATACTGCGACCGCTCTGACGGTAACGGTTTGGGATAGCTCCGGAGTTGAGCTTCCGGATGTTGAGATCACGATTGACGGCTGGGGCATAG
>JAUWBY010000304.1 GCA_030609605.1 Candidatus Eiseniibacteriota bacterium | reverse complement strand
GTCACCGTTCTCATGGAAGATAGCCTCGAACGTGAGCGTCGTGTCCTCTGATGCACCGTAGCCGTACCCGAAGTCGTGCCACTCGATGACGCAGTAGCGGTCGGGCGCCTCACCGAAGGTCTGGAAGTAGACGTCGCTCTTGCCTTCGAACGCTTCCAGATCATCCCAGTACGGAGACACCAGCGCGGGCATGTAGCTGTAGCCGGGGATGGGGTACGTGTAGTTGAAGATGAAGCCGTCGTTGTCCCAGCCGCCGTTGGGGTAGGGCTCGTACCAGTTGTTATCAGCCAGCAGGATCTCACCGTTCGTGTCGACGTACATGTAAGTTCTGTCGAACCCGTAGAACGGGAAGGTGAAGCCAAACGGAATGGGCTCCGAGAAGTTGTCATCTCCGTAGAACGTCGGGACGCCGTACATGATCGTTGACGTTCCCGTGTCACTGATCTCGATCCAGTCGTAGACCGGTCCGTCAGGTTCATCGCTGTCGACCCAGCGATAACCGAAGGCGTCCGGACCGCCGGTGCCGTAGTGCGATACCACCTCCGTGGCACTCTGGAGTGAGTCGTTCGCCGGCTGCTCATCGCCCGCGAGCAGCGTCGTCATCGTCACCGTGTACTCACCCAGTTCAGTTGGATGCCACAGCTCCGTAAACGTCACGGGGTCGGTCTGCGCGGAAATCATCGTACCCGTATGAACGATGGTGTCGGCGTAGACGACCGCTCTGGACGCATCCGTGATGACACACGCGACATCGAATTCGGCGGTGATGTCAGAGAGACCGAAGTTCTTCACCGTCCCGGATGGAAACACATCTACATCCACACGCTGATACGCCGTGGGGAGATCGATCGATAGGATGCCTGCATCTCCCGCCCTGTCGGCACCCTGCCTGGTGGTCGTCTCGGCAGAAACCGCCGGCACTACGAGCAGCATGATTGCCGAGAGCAATACTATGTACTTCACTCGTAACCTCCCCGTTATCATCTCGCTTTGTCTCGCCCTACGGATGTCCCAATATGCTGCAATCCATCGATCTTGCGGCACGGCACCAGCAGAGGCAACCACATGGGCTGCCCCTGCCGGATGTCTCGTCACCTACTGGTACATGGCCTTGATCGCGGCCCAAGTGGCGCCCTCGACCGGCGACGCTTCCTGGCCAACCCTGACGTCATCGACGCACAGAGCGTAGAAATCCATGATCCACCTGATGGCCAGGTAGCAGTTCTGGCCGGCGTACGGCGTCAGATCATACTCGTACCTCACGTACGCGTCGCCGAGGCCGGTCACGCTACCCAGGACGTAGTCGAAGTCACCAGCCGCGTTACCAGACGTGGAGAGCCTCACCTCGAAGTCCTCGGTGCCGTACCAGGCTCTCGCATAGAACTCGAACATGTCGCCACCGCTCACGAGCACCTGCGGCGTGACCAGCCAGTCGTCGCCGCCGACGCTGCTCTCGTAGGCGCACACGGTCGCCATGTACGAACCGGTGTGAGCGTTCGCGTGCGAAAAGACGAACCAATCATACCCGTCTGCACCGCTAATCACGGTCCAGCCTGCGGGCATCACTCCACCTTCGAACCCCTCGTCGACCACCCAATTGGCGAGGGCCACGGGCGCAAACAGAAGAACCACGATCGAAGCGATTATGATGCTCTTCATTACAACTCCCCCTTCTTCAGTGCCTGCGTTGTCACATCTGATCTGACCCACTTGCAGCGCCGGCAGGAAAGCGACACAGGCGACCGCGTACTACCACCGCCACCAGCCTCGTTTCCACGGCACTTCTCATCGCCTCCCCGGATCTACCACAACCGGCCGGGGTAGCATTGCTTCCTTGCGAGTCTGTCCGGGTTCTCACCTCCTCTTGGGACGGAACTGCTGACGATCAGCTCACCCACACTGCAGTTGCCTGAGAACAACCGTCTGGACAGGCGGTGTTCTCATGACAGCCGGTCGGCCTTGGGTCGGGATACGGGTTCAACGTGGGTCGGCGCTTGCCGGCCCGGCGCCGCTGGGAATCCGGTGAGATCCGATTCCGCCAGCGACCCCGGGTAAGGATTGGGCCGTACGTGGGACTCCGCCGTCGGTCCCCGGGTGAGACACCGTGTTCCGCGCCCCTGCACCGTGGTCGAGCGGCAGAGCAACCTTCAACACAACTATACCATGCACGTTTCAGTTAGTCAAGTTCGTTTCGGGAGGCGTCCGTCCCTCTGTGCCCGACATCTTGAGCACAAGTTTGATCTCCCCCAACGGAAGGGTTCCCGCGGCACTAGCCCCGGGAACCCCGAACAAGAACACGCCGGTCCTGTCCGCCTCTTTCGAACTTCGATTGTGGTGATACTATTTCAGCAGGATCATCTTCCTCGCTGACGTCAACCCGCCGGAACTGATCCGATAGAAGTAGATTCCGCTTCCCACTGCCTCGCCGTCGTCGCTCTTCCCGCGCCACACAATCTCGTGTGCTCCCGCCGACCTGTGCTCGTCGACCAGCGTAGCCGTCCTCTGACCACACACGTTGTAGACCTCGACGGTCACGTGTCCCGCCGTGGGGATGCTGTACGCGATAGTCGTCACGGGATTGAACGGGTTCGGGTGGTTCTGCGACAGCGTCACGCCGCCCGGGATCACCTCGTCGTCAGGATCGCCGATGCCGGTCGGGACGCCGAACCAGTCCACCGCGTCCTGGATGAGCATCCTCGCGTCCGCGCCGTTCGTGAACTGCGACAGGTCGAACGTAATGAAGAACGACTTGTAGATGAGGTTGTCGAGCCAGATGGCCGCGCCGTTGCCGCGGGCGTACGCATGGCCTCCGATCGGACCATCCTCGAACACGTACGAGCCCCAGGAACTGATGTCAGGGTTGGTCACCTCGCCCCAGTACCACTCCGGACAGGCCCTGTTGTAAATGA
>JAUWBY010000066.1 GCA_030609605.1 Candidatus Eiseniibacteriota bacterium | reverse complement strand
CGGCGCGCGGGTGTGAACGATGTTGACTCAGTGGAGGGCGTCGGGCAGGGAGAAGACCGGCGCTCTTTCGCTTTCAGAAGGGTGGCAGGGAAGTTGCTCAAACGAAAAGGGCATCGCCACGGTCTCCAGATCGTGCACGGTCCCAATGAATCTCGCGAGTTCATACTGACGAACAAGGCAAAGGCCTACTTCGCCGGCGAGACGGGGCACGCACGCGAGAGAAACTACAGAGGTCTCACCGTTGAGCTGCACAAATTCCTGGAGGGTTGGGAGTTCTCGCTGGGAGACATGCCGGCTCAGGCCTGGGGCTTGAGGAACGCCTGCATTCTGCCGCAGAGCATGACGTGCGAGTTTATCGCGGAGAGAACGACCGAGACGATATTTCTGGCCGACACCGAAAACCTTCTCATCATTACCTATTCCACGGCCTACAGCGGGCAGTATTCGTTTTCCCCTAGAGTGGATATCAGGAGCATATGGGAGGAAGTGAGGCCGGACTACGATGTGCGATGGGATCCGACTAAGAGCGTCCTGGCAGTGCGAAGGCTCGATCACGTGGAGCGCACTCCGGATGAGAATTGGCCCGTCTGGCTCGCGATCGCCTGTGACAGGCCGTCCGAGTTCGCCCCGGAAGCGGCCTACAGGGAAACGAGCTACGGACGGGATTCCGCGAGGCGCACTATGGCATCGGCGGTGCCGTTCGTGCCCGGGCGGATCCAGTTCGACTTGGCCGGACCGGACGGGCTGACGTCGAGTGTGACATTCGCCGCGGCTGTAGGCGACACGCTCGATGAGGCCAGAGATCTCGCGCTCAGGGGAGTCGAGGACGAGTTCGGGTTCTACGATGTGAAGATGCGAAGAATCGCGGAGCTTCTCGACCGAGTTGCCGTTTCAAGCAATGACACTGACTACGATCGCGCTCTGCAATGGGCTGCAGCTTCACTTGACGCGCTCATGATGAACCAGATGGGGCTCGGGATCTTCGCAGGTCTTCACTGGTTTCCGAGCTACTGGGGACGTGACACATTCATTTCGCTTCCCGGAGCTTGTCTGGTGCACGGTCAGCTGGCGGCGGCGAAGGAAATCCTCGACACGTTCGCCGGCATGCAGTGCAAGGACGAGACTGATCGGTCGTTCGGACGCATACCGAATCTGGCGATGCCGGGGGAGGTGCACTACAACACGGCTGACGGCACGTGGTGGTTCATTCGGGAGGCATACGAGTACCTCCTCTACTCCGGCGACAGGAAGTTCGCGAAGCGGATCCTCCCAGTTGTGGAACGCGCGATCGAGGGAGCGCTCTCCCACCGCGTGGACGAGCATAGCTTCTGCATACACGGTGACGCGGAAACCTGGATGGATGCATGCAACGAGAATGGACCCTTCTCACCCCGTGGAGATCGGGCCGTGGACGTTCAGGCGCTCTGGTACACGGCTCTCGAATCCGGTGCGCGTATCGCGGAGGTCACGGGTGACGAGACCCTGTCAGTACGCTGGCGGGAGACAGCGGAGAAGGTCAGAACGTCGTTCGGACAGCTCTTCTGGGACGAAGAGACAGGCGCGCTGTACGACCATATCAATGCGGACGGCACGCCCGACCGCAGGCCTCGGCCCAACCAGGTGTTCGCGCTGACGGTCCCTTGGGAGGAGAGAGCCCCGCGGGGCGTCAAGGCTCCGGCAGATGACGGCGCGTCCCTTCTATCGAAGGACCGGCAGAGGTCCGTGCTCGATGCCGTCAGCCGGACGTGCGTGTTGCCCCATGGCGTAACCTCGCTTGCACCGGCGGATTCCGATTTCCATCCGCGGCATCTCGACCTGGATCACTATCACTTCGATGAGGCGTATCACAACGGGGATGTCTGGGTGTGGCTGACCGGTCCGGTCGTGAGTGCCATGGTAGCGGAGGGCCGCATCTCGGAAGCATGGGCACAGACGCGTGTGCTCAGAGATCTCATCTTCGATGAGGGAGCGGCGGGAACGTTGCCCGAGCTCAGGAACGGTGTCCCCCGGGATGGCGAAGAGAATGTAGCGGGGGCGGTCTCCCAAGCGTGGAGTCTGGCGGAGTTCCTCAGGAATTTCTACCAGGATTATCTGGGCATTCACCCGGATCTCTTGGCGGGGACGATCACGATTCGCCCCGCGCTCCCTTCGGGGCTTCCGCAGGTCTCGGCGCCCGTGCAAGTGGGCCAGGGCTCGATGCAGATCTTCTTCGAGGTCAACGAAGATGAAGACGGCGGGGTCTACAGAGTGACGACAGATGCGAGATTCCCGCGACTCGCGGTCCGCTTCGTGGCGATGGTTCCGCCCGGGGCCGACGTGCAGCATGAGGCCGAGCCCGTCAGCGCGGTCCTTGCGCCCGACAGCACGGTCGAGTTCATTGTGGAGAAGGTTGGGAAGAGCTGGAAGACGGTCGTTCTTGCCGGCGACGAGCTTACCGGCGACGAATCTGTGGGCAACGAACGAGGCGACAGACGGTGACGCTGCTTACGAATCAACCCCACGGGTGGTTCTTCCTGGCACTCCTGGTGCCGGCGATTCCCGCCGTGCTGTGGCTCTACCGGCACACACCCGCATCCGTCAGCCCATCGCTCAAGCGTCTTCTCATTGTGCTCAGAGTGGCTGCCGTGGTCGTTCTCGCCCTCGCTCTTGCGGAACCGATCCTGTCGCTGACGAGGACCTTGACCGAGCGTCCGATCGTAGCCGTTCTCATCGACTCCTCGAGGAGTATGGCCATCGAAGACGGCACAGCCGGGGCTTCGCGCGGAGACGAGGCGATAACACTCCTGAACGAGATCATTCTTCCCAGAGTGGCGCACGACGCCGAGATAATAGCATTCGCTTTCTCCGGCGAGTCGGTCGAGCTTCCGACCGGGCGCTTTTCTGTGGAGCAGCCGGGGTCATTCGACGGTGAAGCGACCGATATCGGGAGCGCCCTTCGGATGCTGGCACGTGAAACCGCGGGGAGGAATCTTGGAGCCGTCGTCCTTGCGACCGACGGAGCGAACAACAGAGGACGTAGCCCTTACGGCGAAGGTATCAGCCTGGGAGTTCCGATCTTCACGATTGGTCTTGGTAGTTCTGAAAGTGGACCGGACATCGCGGTGAGAGAGGTTGCGACGAATCGGATATCGTACGCCGGAGAATCGCTTCCGATCCGCGTCCGCGTGTCGAGCGTGGGGTTCGGCGAGATGCAGACCGTCATAGAACTCAGAGAAGGTAACACTCTTCTCGACTCCAGAACGCTCACCCTGTCAGCTACAGGTGAGGAGACCGAGCTGACGTTCAGGGTGGTGCCCGGCTCGCCCGGTGTGCACCGCTACACGGTGTCGATCCCGGAGGCGCCTGGTGAACTGTCGAGTGCGAACAACACCCGTGTGGCAGCGACGAACGCCGTCAAGGGGAGAATCAAGGTTCTGCTGCTGACCTCGCGTCCGGGATGGGATTATGCGTTTCTGGCGCGCGAGCTCGAGGCCGACGGGAATGTTGACGTCACGACTCTCGCGCTGCTGGAAGGCGCGCGGGCCGTGGCGGAACCGAGTCTCCCACCGACACGCGCCGCGCTGTTCGAGTACGATCTCGTCATTCTTTCGTGTCCTTACGATCGGCTGTCACTGCCGGACGACTGGCTCCGGGGCTTTGTCGAGGACAGGGGAGGCGGACTGATGGTAGTGGGGTCGACCATCTCTGGCCTCGCTGACATTCTCCCGGTCGTCGCGTCTGGAACACCTGCGGGCGGAATCCGGGAGACGCGCGCGCGACTCACCGAGCGAGGTGAGATCTCACAGATCATGCGTGTCGCCGGTGACCGCATGGCGAATGTCGAGTTCTGGGACTCACTGCCTCCGGTATGGATGCCCTTGGAGTCGCCGTGGGAACCGGCTCCATACGCCGACGTGCTGCTTTCGGGGATCGGAGCACTTGGCGAGAGCATCCCCTTGGTCGTTTCGGCCAGGCGAGGGGCAGGTGGAGTGGTAACCGTTCTCGCGGATGGGATATGGAGGTGGAAACTGTCGGGACCCGACGATGTGGATCTTTATGATAGATTTCTAGCAAACTCCGCGCGCTGGCTCACGGCCAGAGGAGAGCTCGAGCGGACGGTCGCAGAGACCGACAAGGATGTCTACTCCACGGGAGAGACGGTGAGGCTGTCCGCGCAGGTCTACGGGGATGATTTCAGGCTGACACGCGACGCCCAGGTCACGGTTGATATCGTACGTGGAGAAGGCGCTGCGCCGGTGAGGTCGTTGGGCCTCGAGTCAGACGGCGACTTCTACAGGGTTGACCTTGAGCCTCTTGCTCCGGGGCGGTACCTGTACGAAGCTACTGCCGAGGTAGCGGGGGAGATCGTGGGGTCGGATCGGGGAGAGTTCACCGTGGAGGAGTTCAGTCTGGAGGACTCCGAGGTCAGAAGGCGACCCGCGCTCCTGAGGAAGCTTGGAGAAGAGAGTGGTGGCGGGTACTTCACACCGGAGACACTCGACGGATTCCCGGACTCCGTGCCGCTGGCGTGGATGACACGGCTTGCTGCCCGGGAGATAGAAGTGTGGGACTCACCGTGGCTTCTGACGGCCTTCGTCGGACTCCTCGGTGTCGAGTGGACGCTACGCAGGAGGAAGGGGCTGCCGTAGAGCGATGACGAACAGATGAAATTGGTCCTGACGGTCGTGAGGGAGGTGGATGATGGCGTGTGGCCGACCGCGGCCCCTGTTGTGCAGTCCCCGTTCAGATGCTTGTCCCCCTGGTTCAGTATCCCCACCGATTGCCGGTGTCATCGCTCCCCGCGTCCTACCGCTTCTGGTGACGGTGTCCCTGGTTCCCCGTATTCTGCCGCTTGTTGTGGCGGCGACGTTCATCCTTCTCATGCCCCCGACATGCAGCGCGCAGGTCGTTATCAACGAAGTCCTCTACGATCCCGATGGGAGCGATAGCGGACACGAGTTCGTGGAACTCATGAACTGCGGAGCTTCGGGCGTTCTGCTCACGGGCTGGGTACTCGAGACCGGCAACGGCGCCAATCCCGATGACTGGACCGTGGAGTGGATAGGTGGAGATCTCGACTATCTCGATCCGGGTGGAATCTTCCTCATCGGTGAGAGCGATGTCGTCCCCGCTCCGGACTACGAGACGCCGCTCGATCTCCAGAATGGCCCCGATGCTGTGCGACTGACCGACGGATCCGATGTCGTGGATCTGGTCGGATGGGGCGAACCACTCTTCCAGGGATACTACGAAGGATCGCCTGCGGAGGACGTGTCGTCCGGGAATTCGCTGGCGCGCATTCCAGACTGCTACGATCACGACGTCAACGCCCTCGACTTCTCATCGTCAGTTCCTACCCCCGGGTACCGTAACGCTCTGGAACACGATCTCTCGATACGCGTCCTGCATGTGGGGAGAGTGATCCTTGTGGCCGATGAGCCGGTACGGATCGAGTGCAGGATCGAGAACGTGGGATCCGTCCCGATAGAGGCGGGAAGCGCGCTCCTTCGACTGTTCGTAGATAGTCTATCACTTCCAGCGGTTGCTGAGACCGTGAATGAAGAGCTGGCGCCGAGGGACACGCTCCGTATGTCGCTCATTTTGAGCTCACCAACAGCCGGTTATCACACCGCCCGAGTTGTTCTCGACCACGGCGAGGACGACAACACGGAGAACAACACGGCAGCGACGTCCTTCACAGTCGGCCGGGCGGGGGCTCTCGTAGCCTTGAATGAGATCATGCACTCCCCGGCGGAAGGCGCTACGGAATGGCTCGAGCTTGTGAATGTCAGCGGCGAGACCTTGAATCTCGCCGGGTGGATGATCGGTGATGACGCTGACGCGTCCATCCTTACACCGGTCTTCCCGGAAGTCACGATCGGGCTTCCGCCCGATGGCTTCATTGTCGTGGCGCGTGACGCTGAACTTGTTGTGACGACGGTACCAGTAGTCGAGAGCGAACACTGGGAAGCGCTGAGCGTGAACGATCATGTTGCGCTGCTCGACGAGTTCGAAACGCCTATCGACGTCGTGATCTACTCGAAGAACTGGGGTGGTGAGAAGGGAATATCACTTGAGCGGGTCCGACCGGAGATGCCGTCGGATGACGCCAACAACTGGGGTGGGTGCGTGGCGCCCGAGGGTGGGACGCCGGGGCGTACAAACAGTATTCACATCGCGCGCCTTCCGTCCGACGGACGATTGACGGTTTCGCCGAACCCGTTTACGCCCGACGGCGACGGGCATAACGATCGCACGGTCATTCACTTCGATATCCCGGTAGCTCGGGCCACAATCAGGCTGACGGTCTTTGATCTCAAAGGGCGTGTCCGTGCTGTTCTCAAGGATCTGGTTGCCACATCGGGGCGGCACGAGCTCATCTGGAACGGGACGGATGATAACGGCACCGTGCTTCCCTCCGGTCTCTATGTGCTTTTCCTTGAGGCGATCGATGCGCGCGTGGGCGTTATTGTCAGGGCGAAAGCTGCGGTCGCATTGGTCCGCTAGGAGGCGCCGGATGAAACATGTACTTCTTGCCACCCTCGTGTGCGCTTCACTCCCCGTTGTCGTCTTGCCTGTTCGTGCTTCGTTCGAGCTCGACGCGCCGTACGCGGCTTCAGCAGGAGCTCTCGACGCCCTTCCGGACGTGGATCTTGTCTCTCTCGCGAGACGGACGGGCGCGGATGTCACCACTGGTCTCTCTGTGGGGCACGCGGCGCCGGTCAGTCCAAACGGCAGTACCGTTCTGTCGGCAGCGGAGCACTACGGGCTTGAGGATATCCGGTCGTTTGACATTGGGACCAGGCTTTGTCTTGGGCCGGGTGAGCTTCTGCTCGGCGGATCGAGCCTGGGTTCCTCTCTCTATCGGGAACAGTCTCTGAATGTCGGATGGAGCAGTCCGGTCGGCGAGGGTGGGGCCGTCCGCTTGCGGGCACACGTGATGGGAATCGTGGCGGATGGCATCGAAAGCAAGTGGGCGATCGCGTTCGACCCGGCTGTGCTATGGCTCCTTCGGGGTAGGGTGGCAGTCGAAATGTCGCTCTTCAATATGACGAGTGTGTCGATAGGAACTTCCCCTGTTTCCACGCGGGCGCGCGGCAGGCTATCTCTCATTCTCGATGAGGCGACGCTCGGCATGGCCGTGGAGAATGAGCCGGGGTTCCCGTCCTCGTTCAGCATGGGCGTCGAACTCGCGGCCACCGACTGGCTCCGATTGCGAGCCGGCGGCGGCACCGAGCCCGGTCGCTTCGCGTTTGGCTTCGGAATCGGCGCGAGGCGTCTACGCAGGCCGATAGTGGACCTTGCGTGGCAGTGGCATCCCCATCTCGGAGGATCCACATTTGTGTCGGTATCGTTCACGCTATAGGGGGCGCATAGGACGTTGCACAGGACGTTGCACAGGAGGATGTACGGGGCAGTGCGGAGGTCGATGCGCGAGAGGCTGGCCCGGGCCCGTCGCACTACTTCTCTGTGCGTTTCTTCTCACGGTTGCGGGGAGGGCCGAGTGCGACGAATTCGATCAGTGGCTCCCACCGGTTGCGGACGAATCGCTTGCTGAGGACGGCGGCGAGGAGAACGCGGTGGCGGACTGGCTGATTCGGGAGGCTGCGGCCTTTAGGGCCAACCCCATAGATCTCAACAGCTGCTCTCTCTCAGATCTTCTGCTCGTTCCATTCATAGATCCGGTCTCTGCCGCAGCCGTCCTCCAGTACCGCGAGGAGAAGGGAGAGCTCACGAGTCTGCGTGATCTTGTCGGCTTCAGAGGGCTCACCGTAGCGTCTGTGGACGCCCTGGCGCCGTACGTCATGGTGCCGGTGGACGGTTCGGTCGGTGGTGTGGCGGCGAGCGGCGTGCCGGCGAGTGGTGTGACACCGAGCGGCGCGGCGGTTCAGGCATCGATGGCGGGTTCAGTTGCGGGCGCTCCGGGTGAAGCTTCCGGCCAGTCGACCGCCGAGAGAGGCTTGGCCTGGAGCCTGACGACGAGGTTGTCGGGAAGCCACAGCAGCCCTCCGGATCCTGGGTTGGCTTTCGAGTGGGAAGATCCTCTTGCGGAGGCGAGAACGTGCATCCGCCTGCGCGTCTCTCGCGGCGACCGGCTGACTGCCGGGGTGGCGTTCGAGAAGGACCCCGGAGAAAGCAAGTTAGCGGACCATGTGGCGGCGCACATCACGTGGGATAGCCCGCACGGGCGCGCTGTCGCCGGTGACTTCAACCTGCGCTGGGGGCAGGGCCTCATTGCCGGGTCCCAGGGTCTAGCGACGGCAGAGCGCCTACCTGTCCCGCGTGACCGCATCAAGGGATACGATGGCATGTCCGAAACGACGGCGCGTCGCGGGATCGTGGCGACCGGACGTGTCGGAAGGAAGATGTCATTGGGGTTCGTTGCTGCACGGACCCAACTGGACGCCACGATTGATGATAACGGCCGCGTGACATCCGTTCGGGCTTCCGGATACCACAGAACGGAGAGTGAGAGAGCGGGGAAGGAAGCGCTTGCTGAGACGATCTCCGGCGGCCGCGTGACGGCGTCGGTCTTCGGTGATCGGGACAGCCGTGCCGATTCACCGGGGCAGTCCCTCAATCAACCATCGCTGGTCCTCGGTGCAAGTCTGCTCAGGTTCTCCTTCGATCCTCCGCTGGCTCACGGAGATCCCTTGCGGCAGCGCTACCGTCTCAGCGGAGCCGAGGTGACGTTGGCTTCACTCGATGCCGTTCTGATGTCCGGCGACTGGAGGACGGGGGTTGAGTTCGCTCGCTCCACCCAAGGAGGCAGCGCGTTTCTGGCAGGTGTCAGAGCGCGGTCGGGGGCAGTGCAGTCGTCGTTTGGGTGCGGCTACCAGTCGGAGAGCTTTCGGAGTCCCCTTGGTTCGGCCCTCCCCGGGACATCCGGGGGTACCAACGCTCTCTCGGGGTGGCTGCGTCTTTCCTACACAGCCAGAGGCGCATGGAGGATCTGGGGGGCGGCCCGAGCGACAAGCCATCCCTGGCGGACCTATCACAACACTCTTCCGGAGCCCTCCGGTCTGGTCGAGCTGGGCACGGAGCTGAACGCACGCGGCTTGGGGAGGATAACCTTCGGCGGTAGGCTCCGCGCACGCTCGGTCGAGGATGGAGAACCGGAGATGACTGGGCGGGAGCAGGTTCGGACGCAGTGGGTGATCCTTCGTGCATCCGGGGCCGGGGGCCTGCGTCTCGCGATCCGACGTTCGGTTGCGGATCTGAACGGGATCGGGTTGGGAACAGCGGTGTCTCTGAGCGCGCGCTCCACAACGCAACTGACCGAGAGTGTGGCTATCGACTTCGGGGCGGTGACAGTCGCAAGCGAGGGGCGGAGCTGCAGGATTCCACACTACGAGCCGGGACTGACCGGAGAGATGGGGCTTAGGACCTTGAACGACCCCGGAACGAGGTGGTATATTCGCGCTCGGACTACCATTTCTCGCAGCATCTCCGTCGCGGCGCGCCTCGCGGGCGGACCCTCGCCTGGGCGTCTGGAGTTCGGCATAGGACTCGATATCCAAGGCTGACGGGCCGGGCCGCATGCGGAGGCGGTTGACGGCAGGGCCGCTCACGGAGGCGGCTGGCGGCAGATCTGTTCGCAGACGGCGCGCGTTGTGCGCGCTTGTCCATCTCTGGCACCGAGGAGTCCCCTATGACCAACACGAGTACAGCGCACTTGTCACTCGAGGAGACCGGTCGAAGTTATGCTCCGCATGAGGCAGTGATCGAAGCGTCGCGCTGTCTGATGTGCGACGATCCGCCCTGCAACTCCGGCTGTCCGGCCGACGTCGATGTCAGGCGCTTTGTCCGGAAGATACGCTTTGGGAATCACCGCGG
>JAUWBY010000342.1 GCA_030609605.1 Candidatus Eiseniibacteriota bacterium | reverse complement strand
TCAGTCATATCCCTGACACTGGCCATCAGCGCAACAGGATTCCCGCGGCCGTCCACTACTCTCGACGACGACACTGCTATCTGCAGCAGTTGACCATCACTTCTTCTGCTCGTCAACTCGCCCGTCCAGCTTCCCTCCGCCGTTGCCTTCATCGCCTCTTCCAGGTTCTGCTCCTGGCCGGGGTGACAGAATGAGAGGTTCTTCCCTGCCAGTTTCTCTCTCGAGTAGCCAAACATGTCGGAATACGCACGATTCACGTACGTAAACTTGCCATCGAGGTCTACCATTACCATGGCATCAGCGGAGCCATCAACAGCCTGCGAGAACAGCTTCAGCTGCTCCTCTGCCCGCTTGCGCTCACTAATGTCCTGAAACGACTTGATGAATCGAACTGCTCCATCTTCTTCCGCCTGTGCTACGGACGCTATGGATACCCAGAACACAGTTCCGTCCTTGCGTCTCAATCGTACCTCGAAGTCCCTGACAGGACCGCTTCCAAGAAGTTCGTGGAACCGTTCCCTATCCTCCTCTTCGAAGTAGTGGTGAGAGGTAGGCACCTTGAGGAAGTCTCCCTTCGAGTCATACCCCAGCATTCTCAGGGCAGCCGCATTCACGTCCATGACGCCTCCATCTGGACTGCTGATCAAGATGCCGACGGGGGCGCCTTCCATCAAGGCCCGGAACCTCCTGTCCGATACCCAAGCCTCCTTCTCCGCCCGCGTACGTGCCTCTTCGTCCTCAATGCTCTGGATGGCGAAGGCCACATCACCTGCCATCTCCTTGAGTAGATCCACTTCGTCGTCGTCAAAGACATCCGAGGTTCCAGCGTAGACGCTGAGCGTGCCACAGACCCTCTCTCCAACGACAAGCGGCAAGGTTGCCGACGACACGTATCCGCGCTTGAGTGCCTCTTCACGGCATGATGCGAACCGCGGATCATGGGCGATATCTCGCACCACCAAGGGCTGTCTCGTCGTCACTGCCGTTGCGATAGCGTCCTCTCCGCGTTCGGAATCGTCCCAGGTAGCATTGATCTTCGACAGGTACCCCTCTTCGTATCCCGCGTGCCCCACAGGGACAACGCGCGGGGAATCCTCTTGAGTGAAACCGATCCAGACGAGCCGGTATGCTCTCGTCTCAGCGAGGATGTGGCAGGCCTCGTCCACCAACTTGTTGAGATCCCTCTCCCTGACGATGAGCTGGTTGACGTCTCGGATAGCCCGCAGGACGGAGTTCACCCGTTCAATATGGCTGTTTGCGATCTCGAGCTCTTCTTCAACGCGGAGTTTCTCTCTGAAGACACGGGCGATCAGAAGGACTCCCGCCAGGACGAGACCCGAGATCGCGAGAGCAATCCCCTCAGCGGCGGTCCATCTCAGCAATTTCCCATGGGCGGGAACAAAGATCCCTAGAAGAGTCACAGCTCTCCGGCAGGCCATGAGAAACACCGCGGACGAGATGAACAGCCACGCGGCCCTTCTCTTGGTCAGAGGGATGAGACGGAATGCACATATCGCCGCTGTAACCTGCAGGGCAATAGAGAGGAAAAGCAGTATGATCCGACCGGTCAACATGCTGGCTCCCTCCACTCTCTGTTGTGCGCTGTCTAACAGACCACGTATCAGCCTTAGCGCTCGACGGGTTCATGCGCTAGCAGACAGCCGGCAACTGCATCAATATGACTGCATCCAAGACTCGCCCGACGACCGCGTCGGATTCTCTTCCAGGCAACGGCTCCCTACGTCGAGCGAATGCACTTGCAGAACGCGTGGTAGTTGGCGCAGAAGCCGCCGAAGATCGATATCAGACCCCAGAAAAGCGGGCGGAAGATGATGTGCTGCCACACCGGCTGCGAGTGCGGCAGGAGGTAGAGCCCCCATGTGATCAAGATTGACCCCACGACGATGCACGTATGTCCGAACACGAGGAGCGAGACGCGCCCGGGCCGGTACCCCAGGTACACGAGCGACGCTCCGATCAAGCGGGTGGCTGCATACGGTAGTTATGTAGCACACGGCTTGGAAACCTCACAGAAGAGACTGGACCCCTCTACCTCCGTGATGTCGGCCGTGAGTCCCAGCTCCCCACACAACTCCTCGAGTTCCCTGCGAGTCGCCGCTCCGGAACGGAATCCATCTTCGCACACGATGACGCCGTCTCCTGTAGCGCGACTGTCCATCGCCGAACGTCATGTGACGCGCATCCATGAGCACGAATTCGCATCGCGTATCCGGTCC
>JAUWBY010000380.1 GCA_030609605.1 Candidatus Eiseniibacteriota bacterium | reverse complement strand
CCACTGATCGGGGTCCCAATTGGGCATGCCCGACCGCTCTATCTCACTCAGCGCCTGCTTGAGCATCCCGGTCCCAGCGGCCTTACTGCCCAGCTCCATCACCATCTCGCCCAAGTCCCATCTGGAGAAACCCATCCACTCGACGGCGTCGGATGCTCCGTCCGCGTCGAGCCTCGTGGCCCACTCGAGCACCTTGAGCATCGCCGCTTCCGCCTCGTGGAGCCGGTTCTGCTTCATCATGACGTGGGCCACCGAGTAGTCGGCGATGAGCTTTGGCAGCTCTCCCTTGCCCTTGTAGTGATACTCCCGCGCCTTGATCAGAGCGTCGTAGGCTTCACCGTAGCGCTCGTCGTCGTAGTAGTTCCAGCCGAGGTTGTTCCAGAGGGGGCCGAGCCATCCGTCCATCCCGCCCTTCTCCGCCATCTGAATACCCTTGAGCGACCAGTCGAACTTCTGCGTCTGGTCGCCGGTGATGGCTATCATGTGCGCTGCATCGACCGCACGCTCCCAGAGTTCTTTCTCGCCGCAGTAGTCGAACATCTCGTGGAACGTACTCGTCGCTGTCTCGTTGTCCCCGTCCTTCCACTCGAAGCGCCCGCGCACGCCGAGGTAGCGCGACCAGCCGAGGGGGTCCGCCACCGTGGCCTTCGCCGCTGCGCGGATCAGCCACTCTCTGCCCTCGTCCTTCTTCTCGGTTATGAGATAGCTTCTCGCCCGCATGGACGCGGCCTCCACGAATGCCGAGTTGTCGCCGGCGGCCTCTCCCGCTATCTCCTCGAAGAGAACACCCGCTTCCTCGTACTGCCTGCTTTTGAAGATCTCGTCGGCCTTCGCGATCTTGTCCGCCAGCATCGGATCCTCCTGTGTCCGGCCAGAGCATCCGGACAGAGTGGTGATCACCACTGCCAGAAAGAGAAGAGACACCCTGCGCACCGACATGGATTACCTCCTTCCGGATTGTGTGCTTCCCGTGTTCAGAGTGAAGCGCCTCCGTGAGTGGGCGATCCCATCGGGGGTGACTTGGCGTCACCGGGGTTGGGGGGCGGGCGGCACGTAGTCCGGGATGATCGGGAAATTCCCCAGGTCTTTCTCGATGGATGCCCGGAGAAACGAATCGACCCACCAGAAGACATCGTGCTTCTTCACCACCAGGCGCAAGAGGTGCATTCTCCTGTGACGCTCCGCGGGTGGCATCACGATGGCCTCGTGGAGGGCCTCAGCCACGCCAGCGACGTCGTGGGGATTAACGAGGATCGCGCCGCGCTGCATCTCGGCCACTGCGCCCGCGAACTCGCTGAGAATCAGCACGCAGTTCTCCTCCAGGCTGCAAGCGCAGTACTCCTTTGCGACCAGGTTCATTCCGTCCTTGTAGGGGGTGAGAAGCGCTATTTCGGAGGCGCGATAGTAGCCAAGCAGGTCGAGGTGATTAAGCGAGCCGTATATGTAGTGGATTGGAACCCACGCGGAGCTCTCGGTGAACTGGCCGTTGATCTGACCGACGAGCTGCTCTATCTCGGCCTTCAGCACCTCGTACTCTGGGATGCCTCTGCGGCTCGGGACGACTACCTGGACCAGCGTGATCTTCCTCCGGT
>JAUWBY010000204.1 GCA_030609605.1 Candidatus Eiseniibacteriota bacterium | reverse complement strand
ACCGGAGGTTGCAGCGTGATGACGTCCCCGTCGACAGGACGGTACTCCAGCCTCTCGAGCTTCCCGTTGATAAACGCGAACGCCACGAGGCTGTCGGGGACACCGACCTCGTTCAGGATATCCCTGAGCGGCTTGTCGCCCTCGACCTCGATGCGTCTGGTGTACTGGTCGACAACGGTCATGAGCCTGTCCATGAGCTAGCCGCCCGAACGGAGGTAGATGATCACGATGCGTCCTTCCGTGTGGCCCGCTGGTTACATCGCCATCGGCTTGAGCTTACGGCCGCGTACCGCAGGCACGCCGCCCTCGATCGGCTTGCCCAGGAACCCGACCTTCTCGAGATTGTCCGCCGCGTAGCCGATGCCCAGCAGCTCCAGAATCTCGCGGGTGGGATTGCCCTCGACGTCCCAGCCGCGGTTCGCGTAGTAATCGTCCAGCATCTTCTCGAAGTTCTCCGAGCCCACGAGCTTGCCCTCCGCGGGCCCGTCAGGGACAGGCTCCGTCAGGTGGCGTCCCGGTGCGATATCGAACTTGCGTCCGGGTCCGCCGTTTCGCTCGATGTAGTGGCAGCGGTTCTGGTTCCATATCTTCTCGGACATCTTGAAGCACTCTTCGAGAGTGGCGTCCCAGCCCGTGAGGTAGTTGATGGCGTCGACATGCTCTTCCGGAGAAACGTCGATCTCACCCCAGAACAGCCGGCAGCAACTCCATGTGTCGAAGAGCGGGCGCAGGTGCTGTAGGTAGATGACGACCGCCGCCTTCCCCTCGATGGTGTCGCGGCCGAGTTCGATGTCCGCCGTGATCGCCCAGCTCTTGCTGTGGTGCGCTCCGATGTCGCAGGTGCAGTAGGAGAGGAGCTGAGCGGGATACCAGCGAGTGTCGTATCCGCTGAACTCCATGCCCTTCGCCTGCGAGGCGAAGTGGATCGTGCCCTTGCCGATTTTCTCCGCGGCGCCCTTCGTGCCGTGCGCGAGCGCGTCGCCGATACCTCGCCGGTGGACGATCATGTCAATGACATGTTCGAAATCATCGATGTTGCCCCAGCGGAGCTCGTGCCCCTCGAGGTCGTCCTTCGTGATGATGCCCCGCTGGTAGCACTCCATGGCGAAGGCGACCGTGCTGCCGCCACTCATGGTGTCCATGCCGACGTTGTCCAGCAGGTTATTGGCGTAGGCGACCTCGTGGATGGACTTGAATGCGCAACTGCCACCGATCAGCGCGATGGTTTCGTACTCCGGTCCCTCGACGTACTTATCCGGCTTCCCCGGCACCTTGGCCTTCGAGTACTTGCCGCAGTTGATCCAGCAGCCGAAGCACGCCTTGTCACTGATGAGACACTCCTCGACCAGCTTCTCGCCGTCTATGCCTTTCCAGTCCTCGAAATAGGTCTGCTGGAAATTGCGCGTGGGGAAGCACCCGCGCTCGTTGGACCAGCCGACGAAGTAGGCCGTGCCGTACTTCTGCCACGGCGCCATGTTGGGATGAGTCTTGGTGCGCTGAATGATGTCGTAGGTGAGTTTGGTCAGGCTCGGGAGGTCGCGCGCCTTGAGTCCCTTGCTTCCTCGCACCGCGATGGCCTTGATCTTCTTCGAGCCCATCACTGCGCCCACACCGCACCTGCCCGCCTGCCGCCCGAAGTCGTGCGTGATGCACGAGAAGACGATGCCGTTCTCGCCGGAGGGGCCGATCGTCGCGATCTGGAAATCCTTGCCGAGGTCGTCCTTCATCCGTTTCTCGAGGTCGAGCGATCCCATACCCCAGTAGTGGCCCGCTGGCCGGAGTTCCACGGTGTCGTCGTCGATGTACAGATACTGAGGCTCGGGCGCGATGTTCTTGAAGACGATGAGGTCATAGCCCGCGTACTTCAACTCGGGGCCGAGATGACCGCCCATGCTCGAGTCGGCGTGGCCGTTCGTGGCGGGGGAGATGCAGCCGAACCCGATCTTGGATCCGACCGGAGAGAACGAGCCGGTCAGGACGCCGGGCGCCACGATGAAGCGGTTGTCCGGTCCCAGCGGGTCCGCGTCTCTCGGGACCTCGTCGTAGAGGATCTTCGAGACGAAGCCGCGCGCCCCCATCCACTCGCGCGCGAGCGCAGGATCAGTCGCCGTTTTCCGTATGTTCCCCGTCGCGAGGTCTATGCGAAGAGTCGTGCCTCCAAATCCGTCCATTTTGGTCCTCGGTTTCTTTCAGTGCTTGCTTGCTGAATTCGCTCCGTTACGCTCCGCCGACCACGAGGGACTCCGGCCGGCCATTCCCCTAGTCCTCGACCACGATCGCCCCGGTGTTGCAGACCTCCGTGCACTTCATGCAGAAGTCACAGATGATGGGAGTGGGCAGGTCCGCGTGCGTGAAGATGACTCCGAAGGGACAGGCCTCCACGCAGATGCCACAGTTCGTGCACTCGTCCTTGTGGATGACGTACGCGTCGCCCTCGTGGTGAATCGCATCGACCGGGCACGCCTCCTCGCACTTGCCGCACTGCACGCAGACCTTCGGCAAGAAGTAGCCGGGCTCCGGGAACTGCGCCTCGATCCCGATGGCGGCCTTCTTCGGATTGATCTCGTTGTAGTGGGTGATCGTGCATATCTGCTGGCAGAGCTTGCAGCCCGTGCACTTCTCCTTCGTTACCTTGATCTTCATTGTGCCTCCGTTCGGCGGATTCGCCGCACGCGGATCTCCAGTGTCTCAGTCTCGTCGACGTCTCGCAGGACGTCCGTCATGCCCGAGAGCGCGGATGCCATCACATCCTGTACGAACGTTTTCAGCGCGACCTCTTTGCCGTTGACCAGAAGTCGCGTTGCCCAGGTCTGTTCGGCAGGCTGCGCCGACAGTCTCTCTATCAGATCGCACAGTTCGGACGTCTGGTCGGCGGAGAAGGCCAGTCCTTTGTATCCGTCGGGCGCGCTTCCCACGACCGCGACGACACCATCGAGGGACGCGATGTCCAGGTCGCCGCCAACGATCGCGATCTTCTTCCCGGGCGTGCTCTTGAATCCCTCCGCGAGCACGATGTCTCCGGGCATGGCCACGCGGAACGAGAGTTCCTCGACGCCGCGGCCGGAGGAACGGTGCGCTATCGTGTAATCGTCACCCGTGAGTGCGGTCACCGCGGCCCCGGCGGCCCGCATGCGCGCCGTGTCTGTGTCCGTAGCTTCGAGCGTGGGCTCGACATGTGTGTGTTTGATGTACGCGACCGTGCGACCCCTGCTCGTGAGCTCGCGCGTGACCCTCTCGAGAAGAGAGGTCTTGCCGGTGTCCTTCGACCCGACTACCTGGATCCAGAAGCTCGCCATGTTGTTCTCCCGTTGGATGTCGTGAGCCGCCCGGCTAGTAGCGCAGCGCCAGCGCCGCAGCTACACCAGCTACTCCGGAGCCTGCCGCGGCGATTCGGTACGCCATCCAGCGCCCTGTGCTCCAGGTGGCAGTGGATTGCGTGAGGTATGCGGACAGCTTGAGACCGGCAAGAGCGGCGGGGAGTGCCAGGACGGTGGCGACTGGACCCTGTACGAACATGTAGTCGATCATCTTCCCCTGCATCGACCAGTATGGATTGTGAAGCACGTCGCGCGCGAAGTAGGCGAACGCGATGAACGAGATGAACGTGAGCACCGGCGACATGACGAGCATGCTGCGCTCGCTCGCTCGCGCGAAGCTCGGCGACTGCCGGCGCTGCCGCGCTTCGTAGAGGCTGAAGCCGACGTCGAAGATGACGCCCACCATCAGCACCGCCGCTATCTTGCATCCCCACATCGGATGCTGAAGGAATTTGAAGGCGCACGCGACCGCCGCGAGCGTGAGCGAGCTGCCTGGTGCGGCCCACACGCGCCGTCCGAGTACCAGGAAGGTGACGCCGATGGCGGTGAGAATCGACGCCCTCGGGACATCGTTGGCCCACGCAAGTTCGCCCAGCCCGAGCTCGGCAAGTCCCCAGATCGAGCCGAACAGGACGACGGTGGCAATGATGAGGTGCTTCGAGTTCAAGGGAGTTCTCCTTATGGTCAGGTGGACTGTGTGGTCCGTGCGCGTGGGGCCGCGCGGCCTGCGCCACGCCGACCGGTGGGGCCGTTGCGGCCCCAGAACCACCTATCTTATCAGAAGAGGATTGCGCCGTAAAGCGGGTGAGTGGTCTCGCGCGGCTACCGGCTACCTGAACATCGCTTTGATGCACCCCCAAGACGTCGCCTCGACGGGCGAGTCGCACGGTCCGCATCCTTGACCGTGCGCGCCGATCTGGATGCCCCACGAGTTGTTCTCGGGCAGGCACACCGAGACAGATCTGAGCGTCAGATCACCGCTCTCGAGGTCGCAGAAGAGCGGGTCCAGGTAGAGCATGCTCGTCGTGTAGCTGCCGCAGAGTTCGTTCAGTTCCCCGTTCTCAAATATGCACGAGAGCGTCGTGTAGGGCACGCTGCCGTCGCAGTAGAGCGCCTCCCCGGGACTGCCGTACGCGATGATCGTGTGCCTGATCGCCGGCGCGGCTCCGTCCACGCAGCAGATACTGC
>JAUWBY010000166.1 GCA_030609605.1 Candidatus Eiseniibacteriota bacterium | reverse complement strand
CCGGTCTCCGCCGGACCCGCGATCATTTCAATAGTGAACCCGTAGACCCTTGCCGGTCCCATCCCCATGAGATAGCCCTGAACAACAAGCGGATGAACAAGCGCCCACCAGAGAGCCAGGACTCCTGCCATGACTCTCCCGCTCCGCCAGCCCCGCGGAGCAAGACTCAAGACCATCTCAATGATCAGAGCCTCGGCAACAATGCCGATTGCTGCGAATACGGCCCCTCCGAACCCTGACGCCATTCTCACTCCGGCGGCCACGATCCCGATCAGCAGTGATGACCAGCGAACCGGTACGCTCGACCTCGCCGTCAGGAGAATAACGACACCGAACGTCGCCAGCACGGCGCCGCCGAACGGCACCCCCCACCCTTTGATCAGACCACCGACTGTTATTTCTATGATGCCCCAGAGTGCGGCCATGAGGCCGAGAAGAGCAATCTCACGGGTTGTGAATCGCCCGCGTCGAGCCGACGGCCCCGATGGCTGCCCAAGCGCGATCATGTGTCATCCTGTTCTCATGGGAAGAGCGCCGCGGACTCGTGCGCCCACCGCACTCATCGTGACGACCCCAAACCCTGATGTTACACGAGAGCCATGTTCCAGGCAACGGTCGCCTGATTCGCAGTCCCTGACGCGTCGGGTGACCTGGATCGGCTCATCCGCCTATTCTCATCCATGCTGTAGAGGATCCGGCCACCCGCTCCCCTGCTGCCTTCGATCTCGTGGCATTCAGTTCATCACGATATCTTGACCCACCCAGCCAGCTATGGTATACTTGCTTTGGGAGAAGGGTGCAACCGAAAAGGGCAGAATCGTCAAGCGAGGGACGGAGCTGGGCGAGATCCAGTTGTCGTATCTCATAGCCGCGTCATGGTAACTCCGGGCACACGACGCAGTGCGTTTGTGAACCGGGCAGTTTTCTTGGAGCAGGAGGAAGAGCATGAGAACAGTGCTAGTGATCCTCACAGTTGTCGCCCTGTCAATGACGGCGTTCGCAGGCAGCGCGCGTGTCAGTCTGCAGCAGGACGAGGTCACGATCGATCTTCAGCAGTACGGTGCGCCATTGTCGGTGGCCGATGTTCTTATCTGCATCGACATCGATGCGAACCCCGGCTTCGCAGACCTGAGCATGCGCTACGCCGATGCATTCACGTTTGCGGGCGCCGCGACATTCGCGTTCGCGAGCGTTGAGATCACAAGTGGAACGATCAATTTCCCGCCTGACGTGACCGCCGACAACTACCCGGTGGTCGTCGTTCTGACGAGCGAGAACTGGTGGGACGTTCCGCAGAACATCGACCCCGCCGATGAGGCGGTTCTGGCAAGCTACCTGGACACGGGCGGAAACCTGCTGTTCGTCGGGCAGGACTACATGTGGGGATCGCATCCCGAGATGGGACCGTGCTCGGGGTTCCCCTACGACTACCTGGGTATGGACGTCTGCTCCCAGGATGTCATCTGGGCGCCTGAGACGGCCACCGTCAGCGGTTCAGCGGGCGGCCTTTTTGAAGGCGACAGCTTCTACCTGGACTCCGCGCTCGTCTTCCTGAACAACACTTTCTTCCCGGATGTCGCAACGCCGACGGCCACGGCCGACTACCTCCTCTACTACGACGATGCCGCACAGGACGGGATTGCCATCTGCAATGAGACAGAGACGTTCAAGACGGTGTGGGCCGGTATTGAGATCTCGGCCGCAGCCGACACGGACTTCAACCACATGATCGAGGTCATCTACGACTGGTTCCTCTCAAGCACGGCGGTCGAGGAGACCACTTGGGGCAGCATCAAGGCTGACTACCGCTAGGCACCCCATGATGTGACATACTGGTGAGAGCGGGCGGGGATGCTTCCCCGCCCGCTTTTCTGTGCCCGAAAAACAGAAGGCCGTCCCGGGTAGTATCCGGACAGCCACGGGAGTATACTGCCTCTTGAAACCGGCAATCTGACAACCCGAGAGGGAGGTATTGATGCCTCAATACGACAGAGATGATCGAGATGAAAACCGGACGGACTCACACGATGTAGACTTGGCCGCAGTATACGTCGCAAGCGGCGAGATGGAGGCACTGACCGTCAAGAGCGTGCTCGAGGCCGCGGGCATAGAGACAACGCTCAAGATGGAAGCCGTGACGAAGCTCCTGGCCATGACCATAGACGGGCTTGGAGCTGTGGAAGTCCTGGTTCCCGCTGATCGACTGGACGAAGCACGTGCGATCATTGATACGCCCGCAGAGATCATCGAGGACTCTGACATCGGGACATCGGACGGCGATACCCCCGAGATCAACGGGAGCAGTTCATGAAAAGAGTGGAGCTTGCGGACGACTCGATGTGTTTCGCCTGTGGGAAGAAGAACGCGGATGGCTTGCATCTTGAGTTCGACTACACGGGAGAGCACATACGCACCACTCTCGCCTTTGCTCAGAAGTTTCAAGGCTACGGTAGCATCGTCCACGGGGGCCTCATCAGCACGGTTCTTGATGAAACGATGGTTACTCTTCTCAACAGGATGGGTCATCTTGCGGTAACTGCGGAGCTCTCGGTGCGGTTCCTCTCTCCTCTCAGCATCGGACAGGCTGTGACCGTGACCGCCCGTCTTGTCGAGGCCCGAGGCCGGACCTTCCGCGTGGCGGCCACAGCGGTTCTGCCTGACGGGACCAGGATCGCCACCAGCGAGGCCAGATGCGTCTCGATGGGATCTCTCCCGGACGATCTCGCAGGATCCTGAGCGGCGCCCCACTGATCTTCAATTGACTAACGCCGCTAGATGTGCGATAATGCAACATGAAAGCATCTGCTATCGTCAGCGCCGGTGCGAACTTGGGGCCTGGATATCTGAGTTGGTGAGAGCTGGCTCAGTAACGTTCTCACCCGTCCGACGACCGGCAGGAGGAAACACTTGCGTCCAACCCCCACGCGGTCGATGAGCACTCCCATCCCACGCGCGCTCATTGCTCTATGCCTTGTGCTCATCCCCATATCGCTCGTCTCCGCCACCACCGGGACCCCCGGCAGTAAGGCGGCCACTGTGCCCATCGGCGACCCGCACGGATACGCTTGCGAGGCAACGGCTGAGCTTCTCGAGAGCACGGATGGCGCGACCGTCTTGCGTTTCGACGTCTCGTGGAATCAGGCGAGCTCAGCCGATCCGGATTCGCAGCCCGGCGAAGAACTGCATCCGGTTCTCAACTTCCGACCGAATCGCTCATCTGCGGACGTATCCTCTCTCACCGGAGGGTCCTTGTCCGCCGCTCGATCTGAAGATGTGTGGAGCGCGCGGTCGCCCTCCCCCGCCGGCTTCTTCGTTCTCGTGCGCGTTCCCGACACTGGCCGCATCACCTGGACCGCCGACCGGGATGGAGTTGTGAGGGTCTCGGAGCCAGGCATCATGCGCGATCTCAGAATGGTCAGCGTGACATACGAACCTCGCCCACCCACGGTTTCAGCCGAGAGCGCCAACAGCTCAGTCGTCCTGAGGATCGAGGCCTCACCGGGCATCGGAATCAACGAGAAGCGAGAGACCCGCACTGCCGAAGCACCAGCGTTCCGAACGGTCTACAGAGACCGGGTCATCAACTACGTCCCGGTCCACACCTTGGCCAGTGATGCTCGGACAGCGGTCTCCGGAGACCTCGGCGCTCGCGACGAACTGCCGTACGGTGCAAGATATCTCATCATCACTGCAGATTCATATGAGAGCGAGATCAACAGCCTCGCTGAGTGGAAGCACAAGAAAGGCCTTCAGACAAAGATCGTGACACTCACCGAGATCGGCTCCGACGCGGATGACATCAGAGCGTACATCCAGAACGCCTACGATACGTGGGAAGCTGTCCCCGAGTACGTGCTGCTGGTCGGTGACACCGAACAGCTCCCGGCGTACGACGGCCTCACCTGGACCGACGATTACTATGCGACGCTGGAGGGTACGGACTATTTCGTCGACGTGATGGTCGGCCGGATCTCCGCCGACTCCCCCGCCGACTGTGCGACGCAGGTCGCGAAGATCCTGGGCTACGAGCGCACACCGGTCACGGGAGATGCCGACTGGCCGGCAAGCGCCACGCTCATGATCGCCGAGGACTACGATGCCGGCGACGCGATCTACTACGGCAACACATGGCTCATCTACGACCTCATGGATGCCGCTGGGTTCGCTCCGATAGACACTCTCTTCCGCAGAAACAACACCACCAGGGACGATTTCTATGCTTCCGTGAACGCGGGACGCGGCTTTCTCAATTTCCGGGGCCAGGCCTGGTATGAATGGCCGTACCCGTTCGACATCAACCCGAACATCCTGCTGAACGGATGGAAACTGCCCATCGTCATATCGGCGACGTGCGGAACGGGCTCATACCACCAGGATGGGTTCATCTGCGAGACATTTGTCCGTGCGGGCACCGCGTCCTATCCACGCGGTGCTGTCGCCTTTTTCGGGAGCAACACCGTCATCGCAGGAAGCCAGCCGCTTTCCAGACGCAGAGGCGAAGGCGCAACGGGCTTCTTCGAACACGTCTTCGGGGAAGACGGTGGCGTGCTCGGAGCGGCGTGCGTCGCCGCCAAGATGTCCATCTACAACTTCGACCAGGTACAGCAGGAATACGAGGGGTGGAACCTCCTGGGCGACCCGGAGATGAATCTCTGGCTCGAAAATCCGGGAGAGATGACGGTTCTTCACGACGGATACTACCACGCCGGACAGGGAGCATTCGTCGTTTCGGTGCTCTCAGGAGGCCAAGCACTCGAGGGAGCACTCGTCGCCTGTCTGAAGGACGGGGACATATACGCGTCGGCGCACACTAACGGAACCGGGCAGGTGTCGTTCCCGCTTACCCCCGCTTCTTCCGGCGCGCTCAGCGTGACTGTGACGGCGCAGGGATTCGTCCCGTACGAGGGGACAACCCAGGTGCTGGACAGCGGACCATTCGTGCTCTTTGCCGATATCGCAATAGACGATTCTGCAGGCGGCAATGGCGACGGGCTTCTGAGCCCCGGCGAATCAGCGGTGATATCGATCGAGTTCGAGAATGTGGGCGATGCGATCGCCTACTCGACGTCCACCGTGCTGAGAAGCGACGCGCCGTACGTAGCCGTGGGCGACAGCGTATCCGCTTTCGGCGATATCGCAGCGCAGGCGAGTTCCTGGGGAATTCCTCCCCTTGAGATATCGGTCTCACCCACATGCAGAGTGGGATCGATGGTTGTGTACGAGCTCGCTACAACATATAGCGATTCTCTGCGGGTTCTTTCGCCACCACCGATACCGGTGGCCAGCGCCGACCTCGACATCGTCGTTGTCGAGATAGATGATGCGCCCCCCGCTGGAGACGGAGAAGCAACGGCAAGTCCGGGCGAGGTGATCGGCCTCACCATGACACTTGAGAACGTCGGCGAGTGCGACGCCGAATCGGTCGTCGCCGAGATCACGAGCCTCAGCCCCTACGCCGCGGTCACTTCGGCCG
>JAUWBY010000346.1 GCA_030609605.1 Candidatus Eiseniibacteriota bacterium | reverse complement strand
ATTTCGACATCGCCCTCCACATGCTCGAGAAGGCCGGCATCAGGGAGATAGCGATGTTCGAGCGTCGAGAGCGGACCATGCGAGGCATCTGATGAGTCGGATGGCTCTCCCTTCTTGACATCATTCCAACATCACAGTAGTGTCTGGCAACCCCCGCCGGCCAAACGTTCTGGCATTGCGTCCAAGGAGCGTGAGCCCTCGTGACAACCGATGCACCCTCCACTGAGACGCGTCCCCTGAATCCACTGGCGGCGCTCACTCTCGTCCTGGTCTTCCCGGGTCGCACGTTCCGGCGCCTCGTCGACCGACCTCACTGGATCCTGCCGCTCGTCTTTGTTATCTGCGCAGTGGTGCTGAGCGGGCTGCTGGCTCTGGCCGCGGGGTTCATGGACGAGTCGATAGAGCTTGAGGCCCTTCGGACCGGGCACGACCCAGCCGAGATACGCGAAGGCACGCCGGCGGCCATGGTGGTCTCGGGTGTGGTCGGCATCACGGGTGCGACACTCCTGCAGGCGCTTGTCCTGATGGCCGTGGCACGGCTGTTCCACGGGCGCGGCAGCTTCCGCAGCGCGTTCTCCGCTGTCTGCCACGCGTCCGTGCCGATAGGAGTGTCCGCGATCATCCTCACGGCGCTCATCCCGTTCACGCAGACCACCATGTCAGGACTGAGCCTGGCATTCGCGGTCGACCGTGTGTCATCGCCGTTCCTCTGGGGACTCGCCAGCCAGCTGGACATCGCGGCCATCTGGTTCTTCGTTCTTCTATGTATCGCGGCCGAGCCGGTGTTCGAGCTCCCACGCCGGCGGGCTCGACTGGCGGTGCTGATCTTCGGCGTCGTCTCGGTGCTGGTTCTCGGCTGGATGGGAAAAGGTGAAGCGACCAGGGCGGTGGATCCCTACGCGGGCTGGTCGACCAAAGACACGGGGAGCGTTGTGTTGCACGCTGACGCGAGCGTCTCCAATCAGGTTCTTGCCGTTATTGCGCTGGTGTGGGAGAAGGCGGCGGAGCGCGTCGAAGCGCTGACCGGAGTGAACCCGGGGCGCGGGACCGGCACCGGGGACGGGGAGCGAATAGATTGCTATCTATATCCGTCCCTTGAGGAGAAGCGCAGGGTGACCGACAACCCGGCCATCGCACATCGGGTCGAATGGGCGGGTGTCATCCACCTCGCGTGGGTCGAAGGGGCGCAGGCACCGCTGACGCGCGAAATGCTCAAGCTGGTGGATGCGAAGGCCCACGGCAGGGTGTATACTCCTCTCATTCGGGACGGTCTGGCCGTCTACGCTGGGGGAAGGTGGGGCGGCATGCCCGTACGCGAGGCCGGAGCCGACCTGCTTCAGAGGAGGGTCCTGCCGAGCCTCAGTATGCTCGTCGATGCTGTGGCGTTTGTGCAGCTTGACGAGAGGATCTCGCAGCCGGCAGCTGGTTCGTTCATGGCCTTCATTGCGGAGGAGAACGGGGTGGACGCCGTCCGCGACCTCTACGACGACTCGGCAGGAAGATCCGAGGGCACGAAGGCCCTTTTGGAAGCGACGCTGGACGACACACTCGGCGGCATCGAGACGCGTTGGATCGCATACCTGCGATCCAGTACGGACGCGCCAGGCGCACGATCGCCCGGTGCAGAATAGGAGATATCACGTTGGGGACCGGATTTCTGACAAGCATAGGTCAATCGGGGGTCGTGGGGAAACTCATCGTCTTCCTTCTGTTCCTGGTCTCGATCTACTCGTGGTCGATCATCCTCTATAAGAACGGCGTCATTCGCAGGGCCAGGAACCGGTCGTTCGCGTTCCTCGACAAGTTCCGGGAAGCCCCGGACGACATGGTGGAGCACTACGCCGACCGCACCGAGTTTGGTTCGTCGCCCTTCGCGGCGGTCTTCGAGGCAGGTCTTGCCGAGCTGGCACTGATCCTTGGGGGGAAGGACCGCTTGCAGGCCCAACGCTCGCTGTCCATGGTGCAGATGGACGGACTCGAGCGCAGCCTGGAGACGGCCATATCCGAAGAAGTAATGGACCTGCGCACGCATCTGATAGTCCTTGCGACCACCGCGGGCGTCGCTCCGTTCGTGGGTCTGTTCGGGACGGTGTGGGGCATCATGAAGGCCTTCTCCGCGATGTCCCTGACCGGAAGCGCCAGCATCAGCAGCGTCGCGCCCGGAGTGTCGGCCGCCCTCACAACGACGGTGGCGGGTCTCGCCGTG
>JAUWBY010000083.1 GCA_030609605.1 Candidatus Eiseniibacteriota bacterium | reverse complement strand
AGTGCATCACGTCCCTTCTCCATGAGTGACACGCTGTGCCCGCGTTCATCCATGGCGTAAAGCATCTCCTCGTCGAGTTCGGGAAGCGTCCTATTCCTGTGAGGCGACAGTTTGCCCAGAGCGCGCAGTTGGCCCTCAACGCGCTGGACCTCGATCTTGAGCGCTGAGTCTTCAAAGAGCTGCTTGAGTCGGTTGTGCTCCGGAGCTTCGCCGGAAACCTGAACAAGCTTGACGAGACCTTCGCGGCGCGTATCAGGATCGGAATTGGCGAGAAGCTCCTCCGCCTCATCCAGAAGCTTGGCCTGCTTCCGCGCCGAGCGTTTGATCGGGGACTTGAGCTTGTCGAACTTGCCCTCAACGCGTAGCTCACCCTCGACGCGCTGGACCTCGGTCTTGAGCGACGCATCCTCGAACAACCGCATGAGCCGGCGGTGCTTCGGAGCTCCGCGAGAAACCTGGACAAGCTTGATGAGACCTTCGCGGCGCCTACCAGGACTAGGATCGGCGAGAAGCTTCTCCGCCTCATCCAGGAGCGCGCTTATGAGTTTGCCCTGCTTCCGTACCAGGAGTTCTACCGGGGACTTGAGCTTGTCGAACATGTGTGTCGAGTGCTCGACCGTACCCGATATGATGAGGGGGGTTCGCGCCTCATCTACCAGAACGCTGTCGACCTCGTCCACTATCGCGTAGTGGTGCTTCCTCTGTACCCTATCTTCGAGACGGACCGCCATGTTGTCTCGCAGGTAGTCGAAGCCGAACTCGTTGTTCGTGCCATAGGTTATATCGGCCGCATACTGCTCCCGACGTTCCTGCGGTGTCATGCCGGTCTGGATGCATCCTACGGAGAGTCCCAGCTTTTCGTAGAGCTGTCCCATCCACTGAGCGTCGCGGAGCGCGAGATAGTCGTTCACCGTGACGAGGTGCGCGCTCTTTCCCTCAAGTGCGTTCAGGTAGAGTGGAAGCGTGGCTGCCAATGTCTTGCCCTCGCCCGTGGCCATCTCAGCAATGTGGCCGCGGTGGAGGACGATGGCGCCCATCAGCTGGACGTCAAAGGGGACCATCTCCCAGGTGGTCTCGTGGCCGACAACTTCCCAGGTGGCGCCAACCATGCGACGGCAGGTATCCTTGACAACAGCAAAGGCCTCGTGCATGAGGTCGTCCACAGTCTCGCCGTTCTTGAGGCGAGATCTGAACTCGTCCGTCTTGGCTCTGAGTTCATCATCGCTCAGACCGCCGAGCGTTCCCTGAATCTCGTTGATCCGGGCAACGTCAGGGAGGAGTTTCTTGACCCCGCGTTCCGCCTTTGTGCCGAAGAGCTTCGTGACGAGCTTCTGGAACACGTACGTACCCCCTGACACCGTGACTCTTTGCATCCCGTAGAGCTAATCGGACAAACTAGCAGACTCGACGCAGACGCGCAAGCCCCTTGGAGGCGGTCAGGCCGTCTATGCTACTGAGTCACATTTAAGTGGGATTCGGCGGTATCGCTGAAATAGGCACCCGAGGAGTACGTCGGTGTTGCAGTCAGACGTACCGTGTAGCGCCCTGGCTGAAGGGGTGCAGGTTCTTGTGAGGGCGACGGCTTCTCTTGCGGGGTCTTCCGGTGCTTGGAGACGGTATCCCAGTGCTCCACATTTTCTCCTATTGCGCGGCGGCGGCTGAGAATGGTCCGGACCACGTTTTCGTCCCGATCCAGCACCTCAAGAGTCACGCGTGCGGATTCCGTCAGAAAGTACGACACGCTGATCCTGCCCTCACCCACGACGATCGAATCAGGTTCAACGGAGAAGCGCTGGATGTCGGTTCCTATCCAGAAGTACTGCGCGCCCGTCCTCTCAGCCACAAAGATCTGTCCGAAGCGCCGCCAGAGTGTGATGCCGCGGGGCTCGTCCAGCTCCATGTCGCCCTTTCCAGGTTCGCCGAATGACGTAACGTGATTCAGGGAGCGGTCGAACTTGTGTATGCGACAGCCGGCGCGGTCGGTGGCGTAGACGTTGCCGTAGTAATCTATCGCCAGGTAGTCAAACGACGCGGTACCCGGCACCTCCCGCGCGTCGGCGCACGCGAGGAGTTTCCCATGGCGGTCGAAGCGCAGGAGACGTGTGCCGTCTCGATCGGCAACCACGACGGAGTCCTCGGCTCTGCTCGTCCAAACGGATCGTCGTTCAACCACGGCAAGTCCTACGGGGCGGTCGAGCAACGCATCCGGTCGTGGGTTCTCATCGAGTGACGCGTCAGGCGATGGGACTCCGCGGATCTCCCCAATGTATTCGCCGACCGGAGACATGAGGACGATCCTGTCGTTGCCCGTATCTGCTATGTAGAGAGTTCCGGATGACCCCAGCGCGATCTGCGACGGTTCTGAGAACGCCCCGCCGTCATCCTCGGCGAATCGGAATGATTTGACGAAGACCAGCTCGTCGTTCCTGTAGAGGAGGCGGATCACCCGATTGTTTCCAGTGTCGGCGACGAAGATGTTTCCATCCTCGTCGGCCGTGATTCCGAGCGGGTTCAGGAACTCCCCCTCACCGTGTCCACACGTGCCAAATACCTCGACGTTGTAGAGCGATGTATTGTATATGATCTCACATCGTCCCGAGTTCAATCCGAAGACCGTCAGCTCATCGTCATCCTGCCCGGTGGATGGATCATCCTTGGAGCGGAGTTTGACGGCCACGATTCCGGTAGGATCGTCAAATCGAGTCTGCATGCCGAGGTAGATGAAAAGCTGGAAGGAACCGACCTTGTGCATCCCCAAGCAGTGACCGAACGGAGGGTATACGAGCGTTGTCGGGCTTGCCGCGGCGGGGGGAGTCGTACTGTCCGGCAACGGCGATGCCACACACCTGACCGGACTGCGCAGGCAGATCACTAAGAGCGCTAGGCATAGCGTCTGAACCCCAAGCGACCGGCATCTCGTGCTCATTCTGACGGAGCGAGTCTCTCGAGTCCGGGCCCTCACCGCGACTCTCCCTCAATCGGCGCTGGTCCTGCTATCACGCGACGTCCATCGATCCGTATGCGCTTATGAGCGATGAGCTGGAGGGCCTCTGGGTATATCCTGTGCTCCTCCACAAGAATGCGAGCCGCAAGTGTCTCCGGCGTGTCGCCGTCGAGAACGGGAACCACGGCCTGGAGAATTATCGGTCCGGCATCGACACCGGCATTCACGAAATGTACCGTTGCTCCCGACCACTTGACGCCGCCGTCGATTGCCTTCTTCTGCACGTTGAGTCCCGGAAATGCCGGGAGGAGTGAGGGATGTATGTTCACGACCCTCTCCGGGAATGTGTTCAGGAAATCGTCGTGAAGGATTCTCATGAAACCGGCCAGCACGACGACTTCCACACCATTGGTGAGCAGGGTCTCTGCGTACTGTCTTTCGATCTCGGGTTCGAGCTTCGTTCGGAACTTGCCCGGAGGCACGTAGACCGCCGGGACTCCAGCGGTCCTGGCACGGCTGAGTGCATGGGCGTCCTCCACATCGCTTACGACGACCACGACCTCAACATCTATCTTTCCCGCAAGCGACTGGTCGAGGATAGCCTGGAGATTTGAGCCATTGCCCGATGCGAGCACTCCCACTCTGAGTTTCTTCAATGCGCTTTCCTCCGTTTCAGGAGACCCGGGCATCCCGCCGGCAGCGACTTCGGGCGACTCACAGCTTGACGCGCCACTCACGGGAGAATAGGTTTGTTTGGGTCACGAAGTCAAGGATGAGACACAGGATAGGTTGTTGAGGTCGGCCCACGAGGTCACAGGGACGGCCGCGGCACAGCGCGGGAACACATCAAAGCCCATGAGCAATCTGAGGCCATCACGGACCGTTCTCCCGAACGGTCTTGCCGTCATCACGACGACGAGAACCCACTCACCGCTTGCCGCTTCCACGCTCTTCTACCGTGCCGGATCGCTGCACGAACCTGAGGGAAAGACAGGGCTGGCACACCTCATGGAGCACATGATGTTCCGCGGGACGCCGCGTTTTCCCCACGGCGCGATAGATGAAGTTACGGCACGATTCGGAGGATGGAACAACGCAGTCACTACCACAGACTACACTGCCTACTACTTCGTTGTTCCGGAGTCTGCCTGGCGGATCCCTCTGGAGATGGAGGCGGATCGGATGGCCAACTGTCCCTTGGGCGGTGAGTCGTTTGAGACGGAGCGCCGCGTAGCCCTTGAGGAACGCAGGATGGCGGCCGATGATCCCGAGTGCGCTCTGGATGAGGTCGTAGATAGTCTGGCCTACTCGGTTCATCCATATCGAAACCCGGTGATCGGACGGCGCGAGAGTATTGAGGTTCTTGCAGTGGATGATCTGAGGGCGTTTCACGATGAGCTCTACGTTCCGTCGAATGCGGCTCTTGTGGTCGCGGGACCACGGATGCACTGTGAGGTTGTCGAAGCAGTGGAGGAACTCTTCGGGGGAATCCCCGCGCGCGCGGCGAAACTGCCTGCGCCGCGGGTGGAACCGGAGCAGCTCGAGGAACGCTGCGCAAGAGTTGAGACCGACCACTCGACGCCTCGTCTTACTCTGGCATACCACGTTCCGGCGGCCGAGCATGCGGACAGCGCTGCACTCGAACTCCTCGTGACAGTGCTTGCGGGCGGGCGGAGTTCGGTTCTCTACCGGCGGCTTGTGCGAGACCTCAAAGTGGCTACGGAGGTCTCCGCTACGCGATTGCTGCAGAAAGATCCCGGGCTCTTCTGGATAGCCGCCTCCCTACACCCTGGCGCAGACCTCGGAGAGGCTGAAAGCGCTCTCTTGGAGCTGCTGTGCGAGCTTGCCGAAACAGGCATCTCGGAGCAGCAGATGGATACGGCGAGAAGGCTGGTGGCTGCCGATACGATGCTGGCCCGGGAGACTGTGCTTGGGGCGACCTCCACTCTTGGCCTCTGGGAGAGCGTGGCTTCCCTGGAGTATGGCGAGGAGTTTGACAAGTCGCTGTTCGAGGAGGACGGCGATACGCTGACCGATGTGCTGACTCGCTATCTACGTCCGGAGAGGAGGACGAGCGGATGGCTCGTGACCCCGGAATAGTCCGGAGGGTTCTTGACAACGGGCTGGTGCTTCTTGCGTCGGAACAGCGCAAGGAGCCCCTGTTCACAGCCACGCTCTCCATAGAGGCGGGCTCTCGGTACGAAGGGCATGGGCTTGCCGGAGTCGCGGCACTGACGGCGAGCGCGCTGGTCGAGGGTACAGCCGACCGGAGTGCAGATCAGATCGCGGAGGCGATCGACGGCATCGGGGCCACTCTCGACGTGGTGCCCAGCTACGAGACCGTGGCTCTTTCCATCACAGGGCTCTCTCGATACATGACCGATGCCCTCGAAATCCTGTACGAGATCGTGTCTGAGCCGCTCTTCGAGCCGGTGGAGATCGAGGATTCACGCAAGGCGCTTCTTTCAGAGATCGCGGAAGATATCGATGATCCATATCACGTTGCCCAGCGGGAGCTGTTCGCCAGGGTATTCGCCGGGCATGCGCGGAGCCGTCCGACGAATGGAACCAGGGAGATGGTCGCGCGGCTCAGGCGCAGCGAGATCGTCGACCATTTCGCCCGGAGGTACGCGCCAGGGAGTTCAGTGCTGTCGATCGCCGGGGACCTTGATCCGGAAAGAGCACTTGCGCTGGCCGAACGCTGCTTCGAGCGCTGGAGAGGTGACAAGTCCGGACAGATGGAGTCGGCGCCTCCGGATCCGCCGGCGGCATCACGGAGTGACATCCGGATGCGACGTGAGCAGGTGCACATAGTGCTCGGCCATCTGGGAATAACACGGCTGGATCCCGATTTCTATGCTCTGAGAGTCCTGGATGTGATCCTCGGTGATGGGGCCGGTTTCACCTCACGTCTTGCCATTCGCCTGAGGGAGGACAAAGGGCTGTCGTATGTCATCGAGAGCGATATCACTGGGTCCGCGGGGCTCGATCCGGGCCTGTTCTGGGTGTACACGGCGACACTGCCATCGCAGGCAGAGCAGGCCATACAGTGCATCCGGTCCGAGCTCGAGAGGGCGCGGAACGAGAAACCTAGCGAGCAGGAGCGGCAGTCTTCCATCGCCTTCCTTCTGGGACAGCATCTCGCAGACCGTGAGACCACGGAGGGAATCTCCGGTCGGGCGATCTCCATCGAGCGATACTCTCTGGGCCTTGACTACGATGAGAGGTATCCCGACATCATTGGCTCCGTTACCTCGGAACAGGTGCTCAAGGCAGCACGGCGGGTTCTGCACCCCGACCTGCTCTCGGTAGTTCTCGTGGGTTCCGGGTCCGACTCCTCCGCGTAGCGCTTTCGTGAGAGATAGAAGTACGTGCTGCGGCCACTGCCTATGGACCTTACCAGCGCTCTCTTCTTCCCCACATCCACAACTACGGCTCCATCAAGGTCGGTTCGAAAGAGCTCCCGCACGGTGCCGCTGAGCCTGGCGATTGCATGTGGGCATGGGTGGCCGTAGCGGTTTCTCCGTCCTACGGAGACCACAGCGATCTGTGCAGAAGAGGCCTGCAGAAAATCAACAGTGCTGGATGTTGACGAGCCGTGGTGGGCCACTTTGAGTATGTCTGTCTCGATCAACGAATCGGTCGCATGAAGCATGCGTTCTGTCGGTGCTTCGATGTCACCGGTGAGCAGCACATTGAGTCCGTCCAGTCGCGCCGAAAGCACGATCGAGCGATCGTTCTCCGTGGGGGCGCGGGATGCCCACAGATCGGAGGGCGCAAGACAGACGAGCGCGCAGTCCGGACCAAGGCACAGACTGTCGCCGAGAGCGAGAGTGACAACACGAGTGCCGGCGGCATACGCCTGCTCAAGCAGTCTGGGAACACGCTCAGCTTCGATGAAGTCTGCTGTGACGACCAGCCTCTCCACTCTGACCGACGAGAGAACGGCGGCGGCCCCTCCGTAGTGGTCCGCGTGGCCATGTGTGATCACAAGCGCATCGAGCGAGCGGATTCCCCTGCCCCTCAGATAGGGCACTATGACATCCCGTCCCGAGTCGGGTCCGTTCCAGCCGAGCGCTGCCGGACCCGCGTCCACGAGCACCCGATGCCCGAACGGGACCTCGATAAGCGCGGAGTCTCCTTGCCCCACGTCGAAGAAGATCACGCGTGTGTGCGTGCGTCCAGGGCCTGTGAAGAGCGTGACCAGACCGCTGAACGCCACTGCTACGGTGACCATTCGCAGGCAGACCACCGCCTTGCGCCGGCGAGCGCGCACGCTCATGGCGAAAGCAATCACTGTCAGTGCCAGCGGAATTGCCAATGATGTGGGCAGCGTTACGGAAGCCGCCGGCAACTCGCGCACCAAGCCAACCACGACTGTCAGCGCCTTGAGTGTGGCCCAGGTCGCAGCGGCAAGGACGTGGGCGGCCTCGGGAACCAGTGGGTCGAGAGCCAGCGTGGCAAGACCGGAGGCCACTGACGCTCCAGCCAGCGGTACGACAACGAGATTCGCGAGCGGTGCTACCAATGACACATCTCCGCCGGAGCTGACAATGATAGGGAGAACGCCCACCTGAGCAGAAATGCTGAGTGCGAAAGCTCCCAGAAGGAACTCGCGAGCCCTGGAGCCGGGACGCACGTGCGATCTGTGTGTATTGCATCCCGGGACGCAGATCATGATCTTCAGAATCGGTTGTCGCAGGACGATGATTCCCAGCACAGCTGCGAACGAGAGCCTGAAGCCCAGATCGAACGCAGTGCCGGGCCTGGCGAGAAGCAGCGCGAGAGCTGCGAGCCCTGCCGCGTTGAGGGAGCTTGGCCGTCTCTGGAGGGACCACGTCGCGATGAAAACGGTTGCCATCAACGCTGCGCGAACAACCGAGGGGCGGATTCCCACCGTCATCACAAAAACAAACAGAAGCGGAATGGTCGCCAGTCGAGCGGCCCTCGGGGGAACCCGCAGCGTTCTCAGAAGCGCGAATGCGATGAGCAGGATGAAACCGGTGTGGAGCCCGGACACAGCGAGTACGTGCACTGTCCCGGACGCTCTGAAGGACTGCACGAGATCGTCGCCGAGGTGGTCGGTGCGTCCGAGCAGGAGCCCCCGCAGGAGAGCTGCGGGTTCTTGAGACAGGTGTTTCCGAATCGTCCGTTCTATTGCAGACGAGAGGTCCTCGATTCCGGCAGGCCGCGTGAGGAGTTCGACCGACCGTGGCCGCATGACCCTGTTGATGCGTTTTTCCCGAAGGTACGAGGAGAAATCGAACGCTCCTGGGTTGCGCCCGCCTGCCGGAATCTCAGTTGTCCCGATCATGAGCGCCACATCGCCCCTCCTGAGAATGGGTGCGCCCTTGGGCAGAGTGACCCAGATGAAGCCGGATGCGGGGCGGGACTCGGCGCCTCCGATTCCGAGCCGCCGTACGGCGACCACCGCTCGTGGACGACGCTGCTCCGGATAGCGTACTTCTCGCACGAGAGCCTCCGCGTGTATCTCCACCTGTGTGGGCAGGAGTGAAATATCGTCCGGAGGGACCAGGAAGTGAGCTGAGCTGTGGAGGGCCGCGCCGGTCAGCGCAAAGGAGAGAAGCAGCATGCAATCCATGGCAAGCGCCGGTCCGAAGCCGTCGCCTCTCCAGCGCCTTCGGTGTCGCGCAGCATCGTCGCTGTTCCCGATCTGTCGGGAGGTGTCAACTGCGTTGACGCCTTCAGGTCTACGAAGAGAGCGAGCAGTCCTTGTGGCTGCCGGCACTGCAAGGAGGACAGCCAGCGCCATCGTCGCAGGCAGATACTCCGGAGAGAGCGCGTGGCCGGCGGATATGCCTGC
>JAUWBY010000207.1 GCA_030609605.1 Candidatus Eiseniibacteriota bacterium | reverse complement strand
ATCACGTCGGTATAGGCCGGGTCGAGTTCCATGACGAACGTCTTGCGACTGGTCTCCTCGGCCGCCATGAGGGTGCTACCGCTCCCTCCGAAGAGATCGAGCACATTCTCCCCGGGCCGGGACGAGTAGTGGATCGCCCTGACCGCAAGCTCGACGGGCTTCTCAGTGAGATGGATCATGCTCTGCGGGTTCACCTTCTTGACCGCCCAGAGGTCGGGGATGTTATGTGGTCCGAAGAAGTGGTGCGCCGCGCCTTCCAACCATCCGTAGAAGCAGACCTCGTGCGCCCCCATGAAGTCCTTACGCGTGAGCACCGGATGCTGCTTGTCCCAGATGACCCACTGGCTGAAGTAGAGACCCATGGCCTTGAGCACTGCCGGGTAGTTGGCCACGTTTGCGTAGCCGCCCCAGATGTAGAACGAGCGGCCGGGGAGGAGTACGCGGGCGATGTTCCCAAACCAGGCCAGCAACATCTCGCCGAACGCCTCGTCTGAGATGAAATCGTTCACGAGCGGCCGGTCCTTCGCACGCATCTTCCCGGTGGGTCTTGACTTCGTCTTGTGACGGGCTAGATCGAACCCCTGGTGGTGCATGCCTCGGCCGTCGGAGGCGTCGATGGCGCTCTTCGCTGCGGGGAAGCTCGAGAGTCCCGCGGCGATCGCGTTGTTGGAACGCGGTTCGACCTTCACATTGTAGGGCGGGTCGGTGTTCACGAGATGGATCGGTGCGCCACACAAGAGACGGTCGACCGCTGCAGCGTCGGAGGAGTCACCGCAGAGTAGCCGGTGATCGCCCAAGACCCAGAGGTCACCTGGCCTGGTGACGGGATCATCGGGAGGCTCCGGGGCAGCGACCTCTTCGGCCGTCTCGTCCTCCAGGAGATCATGCAGCTCATCGAGATCGAATCCCGTCAAGACGAGATCGAAGTCGAGGCCATCGAGCGCCTTGAGCTCCTCGGCCAAGAGGTCCTCGTCCCACCCCGCATCGAGGGCAAGCCGATTGTCGGCGATGACGTATGCACGCTTCTGCGCCTCATTGAGGTGGGAGAGCTCGATCACAGGGACCGTGGTCATGCCCAGCTCGCGAGCCGCGAGGATCCGACCATGGCCGGCGATGATCCCGGCGTCGCCGTCCACAAGGATGGGGTTCGTCCATCCGAACTCGAGCAGGCTCGCCGCGATCTTCGTGATCTGCTCGGGGCTGTGGGTCCTGGGATTCTGCTCGTAGGGGCAGAGCCGGTCGATGGGCCAGTGCTCGAGCTTGACGGGCAGCCTGACCGGCGAATCGGGGGTCTGCTCGGCGCAGGTCTTGCTCGCGACGCGCCCCTTGCCGCGCTTGGACGAGGCATTGGGCGTTCGCTCGCGTGCCTGATCGTTGGCGGCCCCGGTGGCCCCTGTGGCGCCCACGGTGGCCTTGCCTGGGGACTTCGCGGTCCCCTTCTTAGCCCTGGAACGGGTGGAACGGGGGGACGGGGCCTTGGGCGTTCGCTCTCGGGCCTGATCGTTGGCGGCCCCGGTGGCCCCTGTGATGCCCACGGTGGCCTTGTCTTGGGGCTTCGCGGTTCCCTTCTTTGGCCTGGAACGGGTGGAACAAGTGGAACGGGTGGAAACTTGTTTCATGATTCACCCACCTCTCGAAAAGCGCGGTCGCCGGAACCCGCTTGCATTCGCCCGAAAGGAACCATGCGAGCGCGCCCGCTGCTGGGGGCACGCTCATGCACCTCTGCCGCGCGATCTCGCGATTGCATTCACGGTGGCATACACGAGCCGGCGCTGTCCTCGGTCCGGTCCTGATCGCGGACATACCGTCTCCGAAGAACAAAGGGGGGTGCAGGTCCTTGCATGGGGACAGACGCTGGCGAAAGGTCCTGGGTGGTGCCAGATAGGAGCTGCCTAGTGCAGAGCCGAGCGGAGCGTGGAGGGCCTTCGCGCGGCGGGTGCTGCTGGCAGCAATGGCGAGATTGACTGCGGTATCCCGTCGGATGTAGAATAAGAGTGCATGAGTGACCACGGCTGACCGCACGTGGTAGGCAATCCGGAGCCCCTTCAGTCTCATAGGCATAAGCCAGCGCCAATCTCGCTAATGTCGATTGCCGGGACTCAGGACCATTCGACAAGAGGACCATGACTGCACTTGACGCCATAATCGCGTGGGCCGGATCTGACTTGCCGGAGTGGCAGAGCGACGCGGTCCGACGCCTCCTGGTCCAGGATGCGCTGACGGACGAAGACCGTCAGGAGTTGCTGTTGATGCTGAAGGCCGACCATGGTCTTCGGCCGGATGGAGTCACACCGCCGACGCCCCAGCCATTGGAGAAGGGCATGGTGTCTGGCGCCCCGACATCAAAGGCCAGCGTGGTTCTGAAGGCCATGAAGGACCTCCGCAGCATCAACAGGATTCCCGATGGATCGGCGCTTCCGATTGGCCATAAAGGCCTCACCGCGATTTACGGTGAGAACGCGTCCGGGAAGTCCGGCTACGCGCGCGTGCTGAAGCGGGCTTGCCGTGCTCGAGATACCCAAGAGCGAATCCTGCCGAACGTCTACAGCGCGACGGTTGCGTCGCCGGCCAGAGCGACGTTCAAATTGTCCGTTGATGGTGGCTCTGATCGAGAGATCCGGTGGGAGGACGGCCAGGCGAGCGATGATGTCTTAACAAACATAACGGTGTTCGACTCGAAGTGTGCCCGCGTGATAGTCGATGAGAAGAACGAGGCCACCTACCTACCGTATGGCACCCACGTATTCGAGGAACTGGTTAGCCTGCTGAGGGGGGTCAGACAACAGCTGGACGCCGAGAAACCCAAGCCGGAGCCATTGAGTTGGCCGGAGATAACTCCGGCTACGGAACCCGGGATCATATTGTCCGGCCTCACGTACGAGACCCAGAAGAAGGAAGTAGAAGACGCCGCAGCCTGGACCGACGGAGATTCCGAGAAGCTCAAGAACCTCAGTAAACGACTCGCTGAGCTGGATGCAAACGATCCCGTGAAGCAGGCCGCGCAATCCAAGGGTTTCGAAGAGCGCGTTGCCAGTCTGAAGACATACACTGAGCTTGGCGCCTCTCGCCTCTCCGACAAGTGCCTAGGAGAGCTCAGAGGAATGGTGAGTGCCTTGGTTGAGGCAGAGAAGGCAGTCGAGACTGCATCTCATGCCACCTTCCAGGACGAACCGTTGCCAGGTGTTGGGAAGAGCGAGTGGCAGATCCTCTACAGCGCAGCGAGGGAATACTCCACGAAGCATGCGTATCCGGATGATGCGTTCCCAGTTGTCGGCGATGATGGCCGCTGCGTTCTATGTATGCAGCCGTTGAACGAGGACGCGAGGCAACGGCTAGTTCGATTCAAGTCCTTCATGGAGGAGGCAGCGAAGAAGGAGCACGAAGCTGCGAGGAAGGCTCTAGACACCGCTGTCGAGCGCATCGAGAAGCTCCAAGACCAAGGCGCGGAGGATCAACACGGCAACACGATTCGCGAGCTGAAGCTACGAGACAGAGTAGCTGCAGACACAGCCGAACGCTACATGCTCGCGATTAGCAGCCGCCTTGAGTACTTCGTTCAGTTGAGTTCGAGGGGGCAGACGGGAGACCTTCTGAGTCTTCCCGCCAGCCCTGTCGATGCCCTGACGAAGATTATCAACGCCTTGGAGCAGGAGGCCGTGAGCTTCGAGAAGGCCGCCGATCCTGAAGAGAGGGACAAGCTGAAGGACACGCTGAAGAAAATGAAGGCAGATCTCCTGGCTTGTAGGTGCTTCTCCGAGAACCGAGAGAAGATCCTCGCCTACCTTGCCGATGTGAAGACTGCCCACAAGTACGATCTGGCAATCGCATCGACTGATACGACCGCGGCCACGCGCAAGGGGAAGGACGTTGTGTCCGGAGCACTGACGCCTCAACTCAAGGACGCCATCCAGAGCGAGTTGGACCAGTTCGACGCTGGCCACCTGCCGCTGAACTTGAGAGCATCGGGGAGCATGGGTGAGACTTCACACCAGTTGGAGCTGAGAGGTGCGGCACCGGGGCGCAAGATCAACCTAACAGACGTTCTGAGCGAAGGAGAGCAGCGGGTCGTGGCGCTGGCCGGTTTCTTCGCGGAAGTCGGGTTAGGGCAACATTCGTGTCCTATCGTGCTAGACGATCCGGTGTGTTCACTCGACCATCATTACAGGGCCAAGATCGCCGAGCGACTCGTGTCGGAATCCAAGAAGCGACAGGTTCTCATCTTTACACACGACATCGCTTTCCTGTCAGACCTTGAGGAGAAGGCAGGCAGAACGGAGGGCATTCACTTCACCCCCCAGACAGTACTGTATCAGAATGACGCTGCTGGTGTTCTCACTCAGGGAATGCCGTGGCACGCCATGTCCACGAAGCGGCGCTTGGAGCATCTGCGAGGCACACTGAACACGATCAAACCACTGAGCGATACGGACCAGGTGGAATACGACAAGGAGGTGACATTACTCTACTGT
>JAUWBY010000108.1 GCA_030609605.1 Candidatus Eiseniibacteriota bacterium | reverse complement strand
CGCCGAGGTCGGCTCGTTCGGGACGCCGTCGCCACCCCACCACGGCCAGTAGACGTCATACTTGCCTATGTCCTCGTAGAACTCCTGCGATCCGAAATCAGCAAGCGGCCGGCATCCATTGGCGTAGTCGTGTGGAGATTCGGAGCAGTTCTCATTGTAGAACTCAACGTAGCTCTCGTAGTCCCAGTTGGCATCTGCAAATGACTCATAGTCGCCACGTTCATCCAGACCCTGCTTGTCCAAGGCATAGAACCCGCCCCACATCGCGATCTCGGCGATAAGGAAAAGGTAACCCCGTTTCTTGCCCTGCACGATCTCACCGCTCCCCGGGACCGCAAGCGACACAAGGAACATCTGCAAAGGATCGTGCCCCAACTCGGTGGATACCAGGTCGGATCCGTCGGTCGACAACAGCTCGGCCCTGGCATCGAGCGAAGAGATCAGCGCCAGATCCGCCCGTGCGACCGTTCCATTCCGCACAGCGGCCACGCCACAAGCCGTAGACGCCAGTGCCGCGATCACGGCACACACGACGGCGAGCCTGATCACAAACCCTGATGCAGGTCTCACCACATCCACCAAACCAGCCCCCATCGGAGCCAACACTGTTGTTTCCTCCTAACGAACGACGGCGACCTTCATGATCCTCTGCTCGGTCCGCTCCCTCTCACACATCTCCCCCACGGGCGTGGGAAGATCCACGCGCGCCTCAACATGCACGAGATAGAGCCCCCCGGCAACAGAAGAGATGTCCCAGACGAACTCGTTCACCGTTGGGACGCCGTCCATCTCCACGCTTTCGATGACCTGCCCCGTCACGTCCAGCATCTCGATACTGAGCTCGGCCGCTTCCTCGAGGTATACGCGGACGGTGAGGTCCGAACCCATCGCTGGATTCGGATAGCAGTAGGTTCGTTCGAGAGCCATGAGCGTCTCTGTCTCATCGTACGCACCGAGAAGAAGCGAATCAGCATAGCACCCGGTGCCTGCGGCGTTGCCGGCCTCAGTCGACCAGACGATTGATTCATCGGAACACTCGTATGGCATCCGATAGAAGAGGATCCGACCACCGCTGCCCGCGACCAGAACGTCCAGTTCTCCATCATCGTCCGCATCGCCGATCCACGGTGTCCCGAGCGAGACATCGGACGAGAGAGGCCAGCCTTCCAGCATCTCCCCTGTCACGCCGTCCCACGCGAACAGACTGCCGCCCGGACCTCCGATGATCACGTCCGTGGTCCCGTCGGAGTTGATATCACCGACGAGTGGCGAAGATGGTGTGGAACGCAGGCTGTCGCCCGCGGAGAACCCCAGGGGCCAGTTTTCGACTGCGGTCCCGTTCATCCTGATGCCGGTCACGCTGCGTCTGCCGGTCGGGACAAGCGTCTCAAGATAGCCGTCTCCATCGATGTCTCCGAGAGAGATCCGCCCGATGATCTCGGCGCCGACGTCGACGGGCCAACCGGGAAGCTCGTTGCCGGTCGAGTCCCACGCGTAGACGACCCCATCTGACCCTGCCGCTACTACCTCCGGACGACCGTCCTGAGCGAGATCTATGTCACCTATCACGATGCCGACGGTCTCCTGAAGCCACGAATCCACGATGACGGGCCAGCCGGGAAGCGGAGTCCCGTTCGAACGAATCGCCGCAATCCAGCCTCTGTTGGTAGTCGTCGTCACGAGTTCATCCGCCCCGTCTCCATCAAGATCGCCCGCCGCCAGCGTCACGTCATCCAGAACAAGATGGCCGAACGAGTAAGGCGATGAACCAAGATGATGGCCTGTTGCATCGACTATCGTGATGTATCCTCCGCGTGACACGGCTGCAATTGCCGGCCCGCGACCTGCTTCGAACTGTGCTGCGAGAGGAGCTCCGCTGGCAGGGCCGCCTATGTCCAGAGGAAAGTCGCCGGACACGAGGTCTGCGACCCCGTCGCCCCGATCATCCCGTCCGTGCCAGGCGTACAGGAGACCGTCATCGGATGCGACGATCACCTCGGCCGCGCCGTCGCCATCCAGATCCGCGAGTGCCGGCGCATGCGAGATCCCCCCGGGAACCTCGGCGATGGAGCCGAACGGTCCCGCACAATCAGGTATCACCGGCGATCCGTCAGCGTGCCACGCGTAGATCATGCCCGTCGTCGTGGCCACTACCACTTCCATCTCTCCATCGCCGTCGATGTCCGCAACGCGCGGCGTCAACTTGTCGACCGCGTCCTCGACCTCTATGGGCCATCCGTCCTTCCATCGATCGAAGCGTATCGATACCGTCATGATCGAGTCCGGATTCGAGATGCCGCTGATCGAGAGGTAGCTCTTCCCGCCAAGATTGTCGTCTGTTGAGGGAAACGTGTCCCACGAGAACGTGCCGTTGTTGTCGGCGAAAAACGGATCGTACCTGCTGCCCGCCCAGTAGAAGCTCGATATGTCACCGAGGTCCATGATCCCGTCGGCCTCCTCAACAGCGACGCCGAGTCGATGACGATCTGCGTTGACCCGGTTGTACGGAAGCAGTCCTGGGATCACGCGAGTATCGTCCACGTGGTAGATAAGAAGCCCGGGGCCTGGCAGCAGGAAATCGTACTCATGATTGACGGGACATATGGGGTCTTGGCAATCGGGATCGACAGGACCGAGCACCACGCCTCTCTCCTGCTCGATGGCAACGAGGTTGTCTTTGCCTATGTCATCCATGCGATTTTCGAGAAGGAAGTACTCAGTGCTCGTGATCGGGATCTTGAAAAGCCTGGCGCCGCCGCTTCTGAGAACGGAGGCCTTGACGGCAATCTCCTCCACATCCTCGGCGATGACGACGGGATCCGTCCAGCCGAGGTACTGGAGCGACCAGCCACAGGGCGGAACCGGAATGAGACCGTATGCCCACCCCCACGGCGTATTCATGCCGATCCGTCCGCCGGAGTCCATGAGTCCCCAGTAGCCGATTGCCGGAAAGAAGTTGGAGGTGTTGTACAGATCGGACAGCCCGAGGATGTGACCTACTTCGTGGGCAAGCGTGCCGTTCAGAACGATGGTAAGCCCGTCCTGACTCGATGTCTCCGGCATGATCGCCGCGCCCCAGATCTCATGCGCGCCATCGTTCACGAGGATCGGCTCACCCAGCGCGATGTGCGCCGAGGGAAGGTCGTACGGCGAGTCCCAATACACATCGCTTTGCCAGTCAGCGCCTGCATGGAAAACCACGTACCCATCGTATTCAGCAAAGTCTATGCTGTCCGTCGTGTCGGCGGCGGCGAAAGTGTCGCGTATGAACGACTCTACCTGGCTTACGTACCAGACCTGCTCTTCCAGGTAATCGTGGTAGTAGCCCATGTCATGCGGCAACACGTATGCCTCATTGGACCCGGCCGGAGCAACGGTGAACTCCAAATCGAGTGCGCCGTGCGAGACCGATTCGTAGTAGCTCTCGAGTGCCATCATGTGAAGCTCGAAGTACTCCAGGTCGTGCGGCGGCCCGTCGAAGGTTGCCCCGTCCCACTCGGAATAGTCGAAGGTCCCGTCTCCTGAGCTCAGCGGATCGGAATCGGGCTGGAACTGCACGCGGATGGCCAGAAGACGCACTTGTGTCCGGTCGCCATCGCCACGCCCTCTCGCACAAGCCAGCTCTATCGCGCTCACGCGAGCGGGACTGCTCGGATAGTACTTGGACGTGACCGCCTGGAGTTCCTCAAGGTCGACCTCGCCACTCTTGCTACAGATAAGCGTGGACGCCGCGCCCGCAGGGAATGCGGTCGCGAGCAGTATCACAAGCAGAACGGCTGCACCAAGTCTCATTCCGTCCTCCACCCATTTCGTCAGATTGTCGCGGCCTCAGATACCAGCACCGGCACAATCAGATGCTCTCTGCCGAGCACCTGACTTGCCGGCGCGGAGTGCAGATGCTCTTTTCAGAATGTCGCAGTCACTGAGAACCTGAAGGGACGTGTGAGCGTGTCCGCCTGCGGCACATTCGCAATGTCGAATGCAAAGTCCTGATACTTCAGCCCCATCCCGAACGCGAAATCCTTGACGTCTCCGTCCTCATCGTACACGTAGCCCGCGCGCAGACTCAGGAGATCGAAGTACCGGTACTCCGCGCCGAAACCGAGAACGACGCCGGTGGACAGATCCGCGATATCCTCGATAATGACAAGCGACTTGTTGAAGTCACCGCATACCATCAGCTTGTTCATTTCATCCGAGACGACCATGTAGGCAGCGCCGAGCTTCAGATTCCGCGGGAGAGGATCCGACTGTTCCTCGTCGATGTATGCGATTCTCGGTCCCACATGCTGAACCGCCCCGCCCAGCCTGAGTTTGCCGTCCCACATCTTGTAGAGCGCACCGACGTCCGCCGCAAACGTCGTCCCCGTCCCCTTCTGCTGGCCCATCGTGAACTCGGCGGGAGCGAGATTCACGTAGATGAACTTCAGGTTGATACCCAGCGCCAGATTGTCAGTCAGAAGAGTGCCATAGGCTACCGACGGTATGACCTCGTAGGAAGTGAATCTGCCGATCTCGTCCGGGCTCTCCGAACTCGTGGCTATCTGCTCACCGTACGTGAGGTAGACAAGAGACGCCCCAATAGTACCCAGCCCCTCAATCCGCTGCGCGTACGACGCATATTCATGGTAGACGTCGTCCCAGTCGGGAACCAGCTGCGTGTGCATGAGCGTCACACTGAACTCGCCTTCGATGAACGCGAGCCCGGCAGGATTCCACGAGACGGCGCTCGCGTCCTCCGCGACGGCCACATAGCAATCGCCCATCCCGGCCGGCCTGGCGCCCGGCTGGATGTAGAGTGAATGAGCTCCCCCGATCGATACCTGCGCATGTGCCGGTACCGCGATCGCGACTGCCAGCAGTGTCAGAAGCATCTTTGTTCTCAGCATGTCCCGGTTTCTCCCCTCAGTTGTCCACGAAGATCATCTCATGATGACGGCTCGGCCGATCGCCTCGGCCTTGTCGCCACGGTAGCTCTTGGATACGGCGGAAATCCTGTACAGATAGACTCCGTTGGCCAGCTCGTCTCCAACGTGATCTCGACCGTCCCAGAAAATCTGATTGGCTCCCGCGGTCGCGTCGATATCATCCAGCGCTACGATCCTTCTGCCTCCCACCGTGAAGATGTCGATTCTGACGTCCGCATCCACCGGTAGCTGGAAGAGTATGTGAGTACCGTCGTTCCCCAGATCACCAAACGGATTCGGGTGGTTGGCGATATTCCGTATCTCGAAATCAGCAGCCGAGATAACTTCGAACCAGAGATCCTCGCTCCGTCTGTTGCCGACGTTGTCGCTCGCGGAAAGCGATAGAGAATGCCCGCCGAGCGACATTGATGGAAGGTCGTACTCGAACGAACCCCCACGGAAGTCGCCGAGGTCACAGATGAACTCATCCGTCAGATCGGTTGAATCGCTACTGTCGATCTGAAGGATGATGCCACGTCCACCACCGTCGGTCGCCAGATTGATCCCGCTATCGTCAAAGAGCGAGATCGCCAGAGTCGCACTCGGCATAACTGAGGCCCCACCACCCTCGAATTCAAGAGCAATATCCGGGCCCGTGTGATCCTCTGAGACTGCCCCCGAATCCACCAGCGCCACGCCTTCGAGCGAGAAGGCCCCATCAGTGTCGTTGCTGTAGGCGTACACCCGAATCCTCGCGTACGGACCCTCGCGTGCCGCGGTCGAAACCACAAACTCCGTAGACAGACTGCCGTTCGAAACCTCGACCGGCCCTCGGAAGATCGCCTCTCCCGGGAGCGAGTAGTCGACATGATGCCCGCTCGATTCCTGTATGTACCCCGTCGTGTCTGCGCTCTCCGAAACACGAATGAGTGCGACTCCGTCCAGGCTCTCAATGGCGCCGGTGCCATCGCCATCGATTCTGATTTTCTCGCGGCGCTCCATCGGATTGAGGTCATTGGAGACGAGAACACCTCCGCCCACAGGCGCCGCCAGGGTCAAGCCCGGGTCGCCCAGCACCACGAACTTCGAGTTGTTCAACCACGCATACTGCGAACGCCACTTCGAGAATGCCGTCTGGAACGCACATCCTACATCCATCACAGCTTCAGGGCTTGTCTGTTGGTCCCCGAAGGTGGCCTTGAGGAAGTCGCTGTTGAAAATGGCGTTCTGGTTGGCTCCTGAGTCCCGCGTGCTTCCGATGGAGATGATGGATCCTCCTATCGCGGATTTCGCCAGAGCTTCACCCAGGGAATCGACGGTCTCGTGGTCAAACTTATTCAGCCTACATGAAGCAGCGAAGAAGAGAGGCAAAGCATCGATGTTGTTCAGAAGTGAGACATCATCAAACAGGAAGACGGACTCATGGGCGATGACGATCTCGCTCCCGTGACCCGTGTAGTTCAAAAGGAGGCCACCCTCGTTCCAGGCGTCGATGAGGTCGGCGCGGGCCGCTGGCTTCATTGAGCCTACTTTATCGTATTCCATCAGATAAATCTTGCGCCGGTCCAAGGGAAAAGGCAGCACTTGAGTGGCCAGCGCCTCCGTCTGCACAGTGTGCAACCACTCGCTGGACCCGCTAGTGGTGTACTCGTCGTCGCCCAGCAGGATCACTCTGTTCTTCCAGAGACCTGATTGCCCTGCCAGCTCGTAGCGCTCGATCTTGTCCACCATCGTCGCCGCTTCCGTCACCGTCTCGACGGACAGGCGCCCGAGAGCGATGTTCATATCACACTTGATGGTGTCCTCGAAGCAGACGTACCAGACGTCGGTCGGCCAGTATGATGGCTCGTGTGACACAGCCGTCCTGAGCGTATATCGTACAGGAATGCGCGTCGGGAGACTTGATGAGGCGTACCCACGGGGATCGGCCGTCCCGTCGCCGATCAGGACTGCGTGCGTGGGCGGAACGGCTTCGTTCTCCCAAGTGAACTTCAAGTAGTTCCGGATGGCGGCCGGATCGACGAGGCCCCACGAAAACTCGTCGTAGATGTCGGACACCTTCACCAGGCGCACGCTGAAGCTGCCTCCCTCCGCGCTCTCCCTGATGCTCTTCAGCCGAACGGCTTCATCATGAAACATGTCATGAACAACCATGAGGTAGTCGTGCCCACCCGGCATTCTCAGATTCGCTGACTCATCCAGCTGCAGTGACGGCGTCAAGTAGGCCGAGGATGAGATTGCCGCGTACGACGCCGTATCTGCGACATCGTCCTGGAACACGATAGCGATGTCCCTGCCGGGGGCACCACGCGAAACACCCGGTATCGTCCGAACGGTGAACTTGTCCATGATCTTGTAGACCGCGATATCCGAATTCTGAAATGCGGAGACGGTGAATTCCAGAATCCCCGTCCTGCCGGAGCTCCCGAAGAAGACGCGATCGTTGGTCGAAACCAGATCCCTCCAGTACGTGATATCGAAC
>JAUWBY010000246.1 GCA_030609605.1 Candidatus Eiseniibacteriota bacterium | reverse complement strand
CCCGGCCAATCGGCACACGGCCGTAGCGAACAGACCTTGCAGACTGCGGCGACCATTCGCCCAGAAGGGAGAACACCCATGTCGTTTCGCACCCTTATGGTACTCGTAGTTATCAGTTCGCTCCTGTTTCCCCTCTTGGCCGCTGCCCAGAGCTACGGCGACGGTTTCGCCGTTGGAGGAATTCTCTTGCCCAGCGGCACGGGCACGATCATCGGAAAGACCAGGCTCGGAGACAACATGGCTCTCGAAGTCGCTCTCTCACTCAGCACATGGTCGGACAGCGGCAACTCAAGTTCCGACATAGGCTTCGGAGCAGGCGTGCTCTTCCTCAACGGTACCGACAGTAAGTTCCAGCCCTACTGGGGCGGCAGGGTGAGCATCGGCCACACCTCCGGAGGTGTCGGCGGCTACGAGTTCGATCCGTCGGATTGGAGAGACGGGGATGAGCGAGACGGCGGCGGCGATGATAGCCATACGACATTCGGTATCATCGGCGTCTTCGGCGCAGAGTACTTCATAACCAAGCGTCTGAGCATAGAGGGCGAGGTTGGTCTCGGGATGTACTTCGGGTCGTTCTCCCTTGCGACGGAGACAGCCGTTGCCGGTTTCATCTACCTGTAGACGCGTAGGTCTGCAAGCGCGTAGGTGACTGGCCTCAGCATCTACGGACAGTCTGAGATCGCCCTCCCGCTTCCGCTTCGATTTGTTCCGGACGGAGACCGGGAGGGCGACACACATTCGGAGGCACATAAGTGAAGCGCCTGGCCGGTGGACTCATCGTAGCAACTCTGCTCCTTCTATTCGTCTGCGGATGTCAGCACGACTCCGACACCCCCTCCGCGGAGGATAGCGATCTCGCGGCGATTCGTCAGAATCAGGTCCGCTTCTATCGCGAGTATGTGACAGTCGAACCGTCAGCGACGCGCACGGCCGTAACAGCCCTCTACTATTTCCGGAATGATTCGGATGAGGACACGACCGTTGGAATCATCTACCCGTTCCCCGTCGACAGGAATCACCTCTACCCGTTCCAGACTAAGGTATGGGAAGAGAAACATGGCGGTTTCGAGCCGATCGGTTTTGTGCGCGGGGAGGCCGATGTCAAATGGACGATGAGCTTCACCCCACGGGAGGAGAAGCTCATCAAGGTCAGATATGTCCAGGAGATATGCAAACACCGCGCCATCTACATAGTCACAACAACAAAGCTCTGGAAGCAACCAATCGAAATCGCGGAGTTCGAGTTCAGGATCCCGGTCTCATTCGAAGGGGTCGAGCTATCCTTCACGCCGGACCGCACCGAATCGCATGGTGACACAGTCGTCCACTACAAACGCTACACTGATTTCTTCCCTGATGAGGACCTGATGGTGTCGTGGGACTAGGAACTCAGATCTGGCCTGGTGGTATCCTGGAGCCAGGAACTCCGACATAGCCCAACGGCGTCGTGCGGCCGGCCAGAGAAGACGGGGCTATATCAGCCCCGTCTTCTTGCTTTCTTTCTTCTCCCGTTTCTTCTGGCGCTTCTCCTTCTTGGAGAGTTGCGCCTTCTTCATGTCGCCGTGTCCCACCTTGTCCTTGCCCATTATTCTCTCCCGTGACATGTCTACAGATTGAACTGGACCTTCGGCTTCCGGACTCCTGTGGGCTCGCCCGTCACATCCAGCTCGTAATGCTGATCCTTGAGCAGGTCGCCCTCTTCAGTGTAGATGAAGAGCCTGATGTTGTCGTAGTACCCCTCCGAGTTTTCGTACGGAATGAAAGCACTTATTGCCTGTTCGCGGCGAAATAGAAGATGCGAGCCGTCAGAGTAGTCACTCGGCAGGCCATCCCTGAGTTCCGCGTTCCAGGGATAGACCCCACTCACCGCGCCACGAGAACTCGTGTAGCCTGCCACGACAAACACATAGCCGCGCGCACGCTCGTACGTATCGTGAGGGTTCTCGAAACTGAGATCAACCTGAAGCCCCTGCTTCGGAGACACGCGCCACTCGTAGGTGAACTCGACCAGCCGTATCTCCGGAGACAGTGCAGCGTCTTCCTCCTCGTCACCCGTGCTCACACCTCGCCCGAGCGCTGCTCTCGACGATCCGCCTTCTTCCGACTCCTGGGCCGTGTTTTCGGTCTCGGTCCCGGAGGACTCCGTAGCAGCATCATCCCCGGAAGCCGAGCAGCCCCCAATAGTCACGGCAAGAAGGATTGCGAGCAGCAGAATGAAACGTAGGTGAATCATCGTGTGCCTCCCATGGAGCCCAGATCGTGGTCGTTCTCCTGTCGCCCTGCCACAGCAACACACCTTGTTGGTCAACGTGCTGAGCCGCTTCCTCTATGGAGTGATGGTCTTGCCTCCAACCGTGTACTCCTTGACAACGACGTGCAGTCTATTGAAAACCCGAAGGATGCCGACTGACAGATCCGCGACGCTGCCGCGTGCCGCCGAGCTCTCTCCAAACTTGATGTGCATCGCATCAACACTGCCATCGCCGAGAGTCGGATCGAGAGCATACCAATCGTCTCCGGTCCAGACCTCGATCCACATATGGTAGAGGAACTGCTCCTGAAAGTACGTGAGTCCGGAAACCAGCTTCGTCGGGATCGAGATCGAGCGCGCCATAGCGGCAGCCAGTACCGCATGCTCGCTGCAATCGCCCACTCTGGTATCGAGCACTTCGACAGCGGAGGAGAAAACCGTGCCGAACCCCTTGTTCTCCACTTCCTGAAATACCCAGTGCTCGATGTTCTTTGCGGTCTCCCAGCTGTTCTGATCCGTTCCCCAGGCCTGCCTCGCTGCTACGCCCAGAATCCGTGGATGCCAGGTCTGCATGAGGGGATTGCCATCCAGATAATCCTTCATCGGCGTACTGCGAATGGGGAACCTGACAATGGCATCACCCGCGGGTTCAACTCGCCGGATTCTCACGAGAACGCCCCGCTCGGTTTGCCCCTCGATCGACTGTCTCTCGTCCTCAACTATGAACTCTGTGACGTCAGCGTCATCCATCCAGACTTCATAGAGGGCATCGTCAACGCGGAAGGGCGCGCGAATCGAGACGTTTGCAGGGACAGCGCCTGCGGAGAAGATGTCGAGAGCTGCCTCCTCAGCAAGTGCCTTCTCGCGGGTTGTTCGCTCCTTCGCGATTCCCGTGCCCGCGACTTCAGACCTCCACAGAAGTCCTTCCTCGTCACGCCATTCATGCAGCTCCAGACCGGCGTAGATCGGCGAAGTGATCACGATCTTGTAGACATCGACTGTCGCATCCATGATCTCGAGCTGCTCCGCACCCACGACGGAGATCTCGAACGAGGCGATCTCGGAGAAGTCAGAGGCAAACGCGGAAAACACATAACTGTCCCCGGGGACGAACCCTCTCTCCACGTGCAGCCTTCGAACCCCTCTCGGGAAGAGGAAGTCATCCGCAAGCGACACATCCGACACTTCGGCGTCGTCCATGAGAGAAATGCGAAGTCTGGCGCTCCCGCTCCCAGGCCTGATGGTGAGATCCAGCTGGCGTTCCTCCGAGGATAACCGGCTGGTCAAATGATAGCTGACAGGAGTTCCATCCGGTGTCTCCACCCAGCTCTCACTTAGTTCGACGCGAACCAGCTGCCGACCGCGTTTGGCAACCATCCTCGTGTAGGAGCTGCTGACGGTATTCCCATCAGCGTCCACGTCCTCCCCCACCCACTCCCTCACGTAGCCGGTCGATGCCCCGTCGATCATGGTCTCGTACCAGTACTCCTCCTCCGGCGTAGCTCCCGCGGGAACCACGATGAGT
>JAUWBY010000236.1 GCA_030609605.1 Candidatus Eiseniibacteriota bacterium | reverse complement strand
GATGGAGCCGCGCCAGAAACAGAATGTCGTGAACGTAGGCGTTCCCGATCCCGGCAATGCGTTCCTGGTTCAGGAGGAAGGTCTTTACCCCTCCACGCCTTCCCTCAAGCATCCGGCGGAACTCAGCTAGCGTGACATCGAGCACGTTCGGCCCGAGTTTCATTGTCATCTCGTGCTTATCGAGCTTCCCGTCCGCGACGTAGTGAACATAGCCGAACCACCAGAAGCGCACGCTCATGCACTTCCCGTCATCAAAGTCGAAGATAAACTGATACTTCTCCGGGAGCTTGCTTCTCTTTGTAAGAAGAAGGTCTCCCCCCATTCCGAGATTCAGAAGGAGATACCCCTGGCTCGTGCGGGTGAAGATCCATTTCCCGTGATGGGTGACATCGAGGATTTTCGCTCCTGTGAGTCTTCTCTTGAATGTTCGCGGTGTTACGTTGAGGCACTTCGGCTGGATGATCTCGATATCGGTGATGGTTCTACCGACGAGCGCCCGCTTCATCTCGCGGGCGCGTGACATGATCTCAGGCAGTTCCGGCATACGGCTTCCTTTCAGCCCTCAAGGTCGGTCTTCGAGAGCATCCAGTCCATGGTCCGGGTGTTGTAGATGAGTTCGTAGTAATCTTCCTCCCTTGTAATAACAGCAAAATGGTGAAGCTTGAACTGCCCCTCGCGCTCTTCCCACTTTCCTGTCACCCGGTCCACATCGAACACCCTGTTCTTCCACTTGAACCGCAGCGGGTCCAGATGCCCGCCGCTGAATCTGGTCAGCACCGTGACCGATTCGTTGATCTCCTGAATCATCCCATCCAGTCCTGTCTCGTACGAACCTCCCCGCGGCGGTGTCTTTTCGTCCAGCGGAACCGGCGGACGAATCCGACACAACTGCTCCGTTGTCGTCTGGCGCGCGGGTTGCCGTCTCATTGCCGTTTCACTCCGACCGGCATGATTCCCAGGGGCTCCACGTCGTCCATCTTGAGAAGTTCTTTGACCCCACCATCCGAGAACGCTCCGACGAACGTCGTCCCGAGCGCGAGACTCTCCGTCTGAAGATAGATATTCTCGGCGACGAACCCGACCTCCATGTGCACGTACCGGACACCGCGCCCGCCGTACTTCTCCATCGTCCTCTCGTAGACGGCCGCGATAACGATGCTCAGGGACGCCTCCTTGATCCACTCCTGCCCCAACGCTTCCTCGCAGAGCTCTTCCCTGAAGTCGCCCAGCTTCACCGCCATCAGGGAATGATTGTCCGGCTCGTAGTGGTAGATGCCCGACGTCAGGCCATCGACACGGCCAGCCACGACGAAGATCTCGATGGGATACTTCGCACCAGCCGACGGCGCGGCCCGTTTGAAACCGTCCTCGCCCGTGATCCCCTGAGCGGCCCAGAGAAGCTGCGAGAGTTCTGTCAGGAGCACGGGACTGTTCCTGAACTCCCGGACCGAACGCCTCTTTGCAATCGTTTCCTCCAGCGAGAGCGGTCCGGTCTTCCCCGGCTCCGGCAGCAGGACTTCGCTCGGCTTGGCGCCGGCCTCGATCTCTGCTCTCGTGGCGGGGATCGCCTCGCGGTGTGTGATCTCCTTGACCTTCGCGGGAATGCACGTCAGCACGATGAACGCCACAACAAAGGGCACAAACGAGAACGCGCCCCGCATGAAGTTCCTTCTTGAACGTCTCATCTTCCGACCTCCCACCGGCACGAGAGGCTTCCGTAGCGGGGCACCTCTTCCACACCGTTCTTTCCCTGGAATCCAAGCATCGACTCGCGCCTCTAGAACTTTCTCATAAGCCCCACTACCTTCCCGAGAACCCGAACGTCGCTCTCGTTCCCGGTAAGCTCGATGTCGTCGTACGCGGGGTTGTGGGCCTTCAGAACAATACACCCCTTCCGGCGCGCATATTCCTTCACCGTCGCCTCGTCGTCGATCAGGACGACAACTACATCTCCATTTCGGGCGTCTGGTTGAGGAGCAACGACCACTATGTCGCCATTGTAGATCCCGGCATCAAGCATGCTGTCTCCGCTCACCCGGAGGGCGAAGCAGCCATCCCGGCGCGCGAACATCTCATCGACGGCGAGCACGCCCTCGATGTTCTCCACCGCCAGGATCGGACGGCCGGCAGCAACACTTCCCAGAAGAGGAATCTCCGCACCAATGTGGTGCTCACCCGCCGATAGATGATGTTCGAGCCACTCGATCCCACGGGAGATACCGCGACGGCGACGGATGTAGCCCCGCTCTTCAAGAGCTGACAGATGGTAGCGAACACCGTTCGTCGACGAGATACCCATCGCCTCCCCGATCTCGCGGATCGTCGGTGACCGGTCGTGATCCCGGATGGTCTCGATGATGTACTCGAGCATGCGTTCCTGGGCGCCCGTGATGTCGTGGCGTTTGGTCATGTGTGTCTGAGATCCCCTCCTTTACTTTACTTATACTAATGAGGCCGAGGTGGGCCGCGCTATTCGGAAGGACTGGGCGCGCGAGCTGACCGTTTCATACCTTTACGCCCAATGCGCGGCCCTGATCCCTCGGCCTGTGATGGCGGTGTCGTGTGCCCGGCGGAGCCCAGCCTGGATGCCCCTCCGCGACACAGGACCATACTACTGCACATATGTGCAGTAGTCAACAGAAAAAATAGGGGACCCCGTGCAATCACACGGGGCCCCGAAGAACCGGCTTGACACCGGCTGGTCCATATCACCGATACATCGCCTTGATTACACTCCAGCTTGTGCGCTCGACCGGGGTTGCACCTCCGTTCAGGAAGAGGAGGTTCTCGCCGTAGCCTCTGGCGAGGATCATGTCCGGGTCGCCGTCGGCATCGATGTCAAGAAGGTCGACGCCAGCTGCCCCGTCAATGATTCGAAGAGATATCCCCTGCATCATGTCCGGATTCTCAACGAACTCAAACTCCTGCGGCGTCCCCACGTTCTCGAAGCACTCCGGCCAGGTATCGTACGAGACGCGTACAAGATCCAGGTCTCCATCGGAGTCGACGTCGCCCAGAGCTATCGTTGGGCACGCACCATCAACCTGTGGAATGCCATCCACCCATCCCACGTATTCATAGGAAGGCGAGGACGCTGTGCCCACATTCCGGGCATAACGTATCCTGCCGGACCAGCTGCCCAGCATGAGGTCAAGATCTCCATCACCATCCATGTCTCCGAGCCTCGGCTGCCCGTCACCACCCGACTTCGGGACCCCCTCGAACACCGAGAGATCAGCCTCCCAAGAGGGGTGCCCCGCTGGTCCCAGGTTCCAGTAGAATCGGACGAACTCATCGTACCAACAGATGATTACAAGATCGAGATTGCCGTCCGCGTTCAAGTCACCCAGCGTTCCAGCGCGCTTCACACACCAAGGAACGTCCGAGAACTGCGCCTGATCGAGCTCCCATGCTGGCTGCAACGCGGTACCCACGTTCCAGTAGTGATCGACCGGATCATGTCCGATCAGCGAGACATCGATGTCCCCGTCTCCATCAAGATCGCCCGCTGCCATCCTGCTGCTGTGCCCTTGCGGCGCCAGCTCGTGCGCCGGCGTCCAGTAGATCGTGCCGGCCATAGCTGCAGATGAGATCACAAGTACCACGCCGACCAGAACCAACACATTCACTATCGCCTTCATATCATCCCCCTCTGCTGTGAAGGGTCGGGACAAGAACGCCGCGTTCTTTGTGCGACGCCGTTCTACCGATTCTCCTCATCATGCTCGCCGAGAACCGCCCTCGGCGTGTAGCAGACAGTCAGTGTGGCAACGCCTGCCCGCAGGCCTTGAGCGAACTCCGGCAGCACGTTGCCGTCCTCACCCGCCGATGGGGCCAGCACAAACCCGCGGTTGGCTGCCGCGTCATCCGCCCAGACCGCCACCATCTCGGTCACATCAAGGCGAACGAGTGACGAGTCTCCAGCCGCGACCCCCCACATGGCGTGAAGACCTCGATCGAATGGCTCTGTACCGCTACCGTCGAACCCCGTC
>JAUWBY010000030.1 GCA_030609605.1 Candidatus Eiseniibacteriota bacterium | reverse complement strand
TGATCCCGGCCCGTCTCGCCTGGAAGTCCTCGAAGTTGCTGCACGAGGAAACCTCGAGCCACTTGCCGACGCCGGCCGACCACACATCTATGTCGTAGCACTTCGCCGCGGCGAATGAGAGATCGCCGGTACAAAGCGTCTTGACTCTGTACGGTAGATCGAGACGCTGGAAGATCGATTCCGCGTTCGCGACCAGCGATTCCAGCTCGTCGTAGGAGTTCTCCGGCTCCACAAACTTGACCAGCTCGACCTTGTCGAATCTGTGCAGGCGCAACAACCCCCTGGTGTCCTTCCCATACGATCCCGCCTCACGACGGAAGCACGGCGTGTAGGCGGTGTGGTAGATCGGCAGGCGAGCGCCATCCAGGATCTCGTCGCGATAGAGGTTGGTGATGGGAACCTCACCCGTCGGGATGAGGAACAGATCATCTTCCTCCAGACGGTACATGTCGAATTCGAGCTTCGGAAGCTGCCCCGTCCCCTGCATTGCGGTGCGATTGGCCAGGAACGGTGGGGCCACCTCCACATAGCTGTGCTCCCTGGTGTGGATATCCAGCATGAACTGGATGAGGGCTCGAACAAGAAGTGCCCCTGTTCCAATGAAAACGGGAAAACCCGATCCGGCGATCTTCGTCCCCCGCTTGAGATCAAGGATCCCGAGAGCCTCGGCTATCTCCCAATGCGGGACGGGCTTATCACAGAGCGACCAGGGCTCGCTCCAACTCCGCAGCTCGATGTTGTCGTCTTCGTCCTTGCCGACGGGCACAGATTGGTGAGGGATGTTCGGCACGGTGAGCATGAGCTCCCGGAGTTCTCTCTGAACGCCCGAGATCTCATCGTCGAGTCCCTTGATCCTCTCCGAGACCTCGCGCATCCGAGCGATGATTTCATCGGCGTTCTCGCCCTTCCGCTTGAACTCGGCGATGCGCTCGCTCTCGACATTGCGTTCCTGTTTCAGCTCCTCGACCTTCACCAGGAGAGACCTGAGTTCTCCGTCGAGCACAAGCAACCCGTCGAGATCTGCTTTCTCGTTCTTGTTCCTGATCGCCGCCCTGACAATGTCGGGGTTCGCTCTCACATACTTCAGGTCCAGCATAGTCCTCTCCCTTGTTCCGCCGTGATGTCGGATGCGGAACCGCTACACCTTGATGGTTTCACGGGAATGGGTCGGGGCCGGTTCCATCTCAGTCCCTCCCTCATCGGCGTTCGCGTAAGCCGCTGTCAGGAGAGCGATTTCCTGTGCAGTCGGACGGTACAGTCTCACCGGGGCCGGTGAAGATGCTCTGCTTCCTCGCACCTGTGTCGGAACACGGAACAGCCTCACACCCATGAAGAAGAGACCGCCCGCGACCGCGAGTGTCGCGAGTGCCAGAATCGGCAGCTCGCCCCCGTGGCGGAGCGAAAGATAGATGGCAACAGCTGTGAGCGAAGCCGAAAGAACATAGATGGTCGCCGCCGTCTGCTTCGCAGACATGCCCAGTCCCGCCAATCGATGAGAACTGTGATCCTTCCCCCCCTGAGCCACGTCACGCCCGTCGGCGAGTCGAGCTATCGTGACCAGACTGGCGTCGAAAATGGGATAGGCGAGCATGACCACGGGTATGACGAGCGCCGTCGGATCGGCCCCGGCATATGCGACCGCCCTCATGGACAGGGCAGCCACCATGTAGCCGAGGAACAGGCTGCCGGCGTCTCCCAAGAAAATTGAGGCCGGGCTAAAGTTGTACCTGAGAAAACCGAGAGCTCCCCCCGCCACGGCGATTGCAGCTATGGCAGTCAGGACCTGGCCGTGCCCAAGCGCAAGCGCGAAGATGCCGAAGGTTGCGATGGCGGCTATGCCTGCGGTAATGCCGTCCATGTTGTCCAGGAAATTGAAAGCATTCATAAGCCCAACCATCCAGATCAGTCCAAGCACAAAGGCGATCACCGGATGGAACGGAAGGCCACTCAAGCCCCCTGAGAGCATCATCACGGCTGCAGCCACAGCTTGTCCGGTCAGTTTGACCGCTGGACGCATCCCGTTCGCGTCGTCGGCAAGACCAAGGACAACGACTATCAGGCCGCCCGCCATGAACCCGACTATCTTGGCACTGCAGGGGTAGTTGATCAGAACGAGCGCCGCCGCCGCCGAGGCCAGACTCGCCAGAGCAACAGCGATGCCACCCATCAGGGGCGTGGGCGTCCTGTGAACCTTGATGTTGTTCGGATAGTCGAGGAAGCGCAGATGCGTCGCCAGGCTGCGAAGGGCAGGCGTCAGAACGAGCACGGCCATCATCGAGAGTACGAAAACGCCAAGAAAGATCATACGGATCCCCGCGGTTCCCGTGTTCGTGTGGGTAGACTATCCCCAACAAACGGTTGCTGTCAAGGCTTTACGGCCCGTCCTCAACCCGGCGAGGCCGGCACGACCTCCGGTTCCATCGCTCGCAGAACAGGCAATCCGTAGCAATCCTGGTGCTTTCCCCCTTGTCTGATGGTCCCACTTCGCCGCGACGCCCGGCGGGTTCTTCCGATGACCGCCTCAAGAACCCAGGGGAGCAGACTCGCTACTTTTTGAACTCGGCGACGACCCGTTCGAGGAGCTGGTCGAGCGAAATCTTCGGTTCGTAACCGATGAGATCTCTCAGCTTCGTGAGATCGGGGATCCTTCGCCTCATGTCCTCGAAACCCTGTTCGTACGCCTTATCATACGGTACATATTCTACAGGCGAACTGCTGCCTGTCAACTCTTTGATCTTGAAAGCAAGTTCTTCTATCGAAATGGGGGTATTACTCCCCACATTGAACACCTCTCCGTTCGCGGCCGGCTCGTCCGAAAGCGTGATCACAGCCCGAACCACATCGGAGACGTCGCCGAAACACCGTGTCTGCTTTCCATCTCCATATACCGTAATCGGGTGGTTCAAGAGCGCCTGTTTCACGAAACGCGGAATCACCATCCCGTACTGGCCGGTCTGCCTGGGACCGCACGTGTTGAAGCACCTGACGATCACAATCGGCAGCTGCTTCTCCCTGTGGTACGCCAGTGCCAGGAACTCGTCGATGGCCTTGGATGATGAGTAGCCCCATCTTGCAATAGTCGTCGCGCCGAGGATCCTGTCGTCGGTCTCCTTGCAGGGTTGCTCGTTGGCCTTACCATAGATCTCTGAGGTCGAGAAGAGTATGACCTTCTTCTTGCCATCGTTGGCTGCCTGTAGGACGGACTCCGTACCCCTGATATTCGTTTCGAGCGATTTCAGCGGGTTATCGATGATGTGGGCGACCCCTACGGCAGCAGCCAGATGAAAGACCACATCGACCTTCGCGGTCACTTCACCAACCATGCGTTCGTCGAGGATTGTGTCTATCGTGTAGTGAAACCTGGGGTCATCTTCAAGATGAGCGATATTCTCGAATCGCCCTGTGGAGAGGTCATCCACAACCCAGACATCATCGCCTCTCTTGAGAAGCGCTTCGCAGAGATGCGAGCCGATGAATCCTGCTCCGCCAGTAACGAGTACTTCCATCGCGAGCTATCCCTTCCAGAATGAGGACCCTAGAGGGCCCCGAAAAGGCAAATCCACAGACTGGGAGTATACTGCTTCCACTCATGCCCGACAAACGTTTTGCAGAAGGCTCTCTGCCCACGGCTGAACCCACTCAGCGCGCAAGGTGTACGCCGCATTCGCGAATATGGATCCGGAACAGAGGCGTCAGGCGCTGCGACTAGCCCTCCTCGAGACCCCAGTCGTACGGAACGGTCCCGTCGTGTGGGTCGACACGGAACTCATCCGGTTCATCATAGTTGTAGGCCCTGGTCGGACAGTTCACCAGGAAACCGGGTGCGTTACCGATAGCCTTCATCCCGTGCAGCACGCCTGGCGGAATCGTTATGAGCATGGGATTGAGCTCACCCATGAAGAACTCGTTGATCTCACCGCGGGTCGGCGAGTCCGGACGGTCATCGTAGAGCACGACTTTCATCATCCCCTTAACGATCGTGAAGAAATCCGTCTGCTCCTTGTGGTAGTGCCAACCCTTCACCACACCGGGGTAGGCCACAGACAGGTAGACCTGGCCGAACTCCTGGAAGATCTCGTCGTCTGAACGGAGCATCTCCATCAGGTAGCCGCGCTCATCCGGGATGAGTCTCAGCTCCTTGACACTGACACCGTCAATCAGTCGCTTCGCCTTGACTCCTCTGGGTAGGGTGGTTCCGGCCATCTTCTCCTCCTCGGGATCATTGCTTCGCACGCTTGCCACGGCCGATCCCAACGTAGTGGAAGCCTGCACTCTCGAAAGCCCCGGGGTCGTAGATGTTTCTGCAATCAACTATCACGCGACCCGCCATCACTTCGCTTAGCCGATCAGTGTCGAGCTGCCTGAACTCGTTCCACTCAGTCACAAGTACGACCACGTGCGCACCGGTGGCAGCATCATAGGCGTCCGATGCGAACTCAACGAACGGCATGATGGCCCGAGCGTTATCCATGGCGACAGGATCATAGCCGCGAACCGTTGCGCCTTTCGCCTTGAGACCCTCCGCGAGAACTATCGAGGCCGCATAGCGCATGTCGTCGGTGTTCGGCTTGAATGACAGGCCCAGGAGCGCCACGGTCTTGCCCGACACGTCACCTCCGACGGCTGCCAAGACCTTATCAACCATCCGCTCTTTCTGAAGTTTGTTGACCTCGACCGTCGCATTCACGATGTGACACTCCACGCCAGCCGCAGCAGCGATCTTCGTCAGAGCCTTCGTGTCCTTTGGAAAACAGGAGCCGCCGTACCCGGCTCCGGCGTGAAGAAACTTCGGCCCGATCCGCTTGTCCAGTCCCATTGCGTACGCCACGGTCTGCACATCGGCACCCACCTCTTCGCAGAGATTCGCGATCTCGTTGATGAACGATATCTTGGTAGCCAGGAAGGCATTCGATGCGTACTTGATGAGCTCGGCACTCTCCGGTGTCGTCTCGACGATCGGCGTTCGGATCAGGTAGAGCGGCGCATAGATGCTCCTCAGAATCTGCCTCGCTCTTTCGCTGTCCGCCCCGACCACCACTCTGTCCGGACGCATGAAGTCGCCGACCGCCGCTCCCTCCCGGAGGAATTCAGGATTCGAGACCACGTCGAACTCGTGCGGTTCGCTCTGGTTCTCCTCGACGATCCTGCGCACGCGACGCGCCGTACCAACAGGCACGGTGCTCTTCTGCACGATGACCCGATAGCCGTCCATGTTGCGTCCGATGTCGCGGGCGACCGCGTCGACCTGTGAGAGATCGACTGCACCATCCTCCCCCTCGGGCGTGCCGACGGCACAGAAGATGACGTCGTTTTTTCTGATCGCGGTGGCCAGGTCCGTCGTGAAGCTGAGTCGACCTTCCTTCACATTTCTCAGGACGACGTCCGAAAGCCCAGGCTCATAGAACGGGATCTCGCCGGCCCGAAGGCGCCGTATCTTCTCTTCAACCTGGTCCACACACGTGACACGGTTGCCGAGATCCGCCAACCCGGCTCCTCCGACAAGTCCGACGTAGCCCGTCCCAATGATCGCTATTCTGTGCATATAGTCGTCATCTCCTTCGAGCGGACCCGCCCGGCGCCGGCGCGCCGACCGCGCCCGCACGTTCCGTTGCCCAGATCCACTGGACCAAGAGTCTCTCCCTTGCCTGCGAGGAGCACGTGGATGTCAGATCTGCCTGCCTTCTCGAGGACACCCACGGCCGTCTCAAATGCGAGTCTGGGTGTGTTGTTGTCACGGGAAAGGTGCGCGAGTATCAGCACTGAGAGTGGTCCACGAGCCAGCGCAACTAGCTCTCTTGCCGCGGCCGCATTCGAGAGATGGCCTGTGTTGGCCATGATGCGCTGTTTGAGGGCCCAAGGGTAGCTGCCGTCCAGCAGCATCCGCTCGTCGTGGTTGAATTCCAGAACCACACAGTCTGCTTCAGACAGATGGTGGCGGACGCTCCTGCCGACGATTCCAAGGTCGGTCGCGATGGCCACCCGGTGATCCCCGTCGGAGATCGTATACCCTACCGGATCAGCGCAGTCGTGACTCACGCTGAACGCCGAAGCAGTGAGACCACCTATTCTGTGCGACGTTCCGGGTTCGATCACGACCGCATCTATGCCGTCGCCGATGCGGCTCCTCAGTGCCTCGTGTGTGCGAAGCGTGGCGAAGACCGGCAGCCCGAGACGCCTTGCGACCGGCCCCAACCCGCTGACGTGATCGGAGTGCTCGTGAGTCACCAAGATGCCGGACAGACGTTCGGCGTCCATGCCTACCTCATGCAGGGCACTCTGAATGCGCTTGGCGGACAAGCCGGCATCCACCAGGAGCGCATCCGAATCGGACGATACAACCAGCGAGTTGCCCGAGCTGCCGCTCGCCAGCACTGAGATATCCATCCACTCCCCTATCAGAGACACCGGCCCGGCGCTGCCGGACCGGCCGGTGACCCCGTGATCACAGAAAACACCATAGCTCCAGCGGATGATCGGTGAATCCGGCTCCCGGCCGGACGCTAGCCTGCCGTTCCATCTTTGCGGGTATCGACATACTGGGAAATGAGGCGCTCAAATCTGCTCTGGTAGATGAGATCGAACTTGTCCATCATGTCAGGGATGATCTCCTGAGCTTGACGACGGACACGCTGCGCGAGAACTGTGGCCTCCTGACGATCCAGCCTCCCCCCCATGATCTCCTCGCAGGCACTGTCCACCAGCTCTCTTAGCTGAGCCAGCTTGTCTTCCTCATCCGCCAGGAGTTCCATCAGCTCGTGTTCGTCAAGGTGTTCGTCCATGGCCTTCGCTCCCTGTGATCCTCTCTCCCCAAGCCAGCCGAGCATATGCACATGTACGAATTGTAGAACGAGCATCGCCGGAGGTCAAGCCTTTCGGACTGGGTTGTGCCGGTAATCAAGCTGTGTCCTCTGTAGCTGCGATCGATGTCGGTTGACCTCCGGAGCACCGTGCTGTAGGTTCATCATCCGGAACGCCCTGACGTTCAGGTGTCCCCGGTTGCCCTCGGCAGCCTGGGCGGACGAGCGCAGGATCTCCGTTCATCCAGCGGCACACTATCACACGAGGGTACCGGAGAGATGGCTACGGCATGAGGGTCCTCTTTGTCACGCAAGGCTTCCCCGAACCGAGGATGATCGGAGGTCAGATCGCGAGCTACTACAGCGTCGTGCAGCTGACGAGAGCCGGGCACGACGTGGCCTGCCTCTGCCAAGTCACGTCGGGGCCGACACCGACGGGAGACACGGCTATCTCGGAGATCGCGCAGGTCACGCCGGTAGAGAGCGTCGCCGCGAACAGCCTCATGCGGTACGCACTGAGCGTGGTGGACCCGCTCCCATGGCCCATCAGACGATACGTTTCGGCCAAGGCCCGGGAGACTGTCCGTAGAATCTTTGAGATCGGGTCGTTCGACATCATCCTGTTCAACAGTATTCATGGTGCTACTCTGCTCGAGACCGTCCGGGAGAATACTGATGCTCCGTGTGTGCTCTTCGCCCCCAACGTGCAGTCGACGATCATGGAGCTCTTCGCCAGCTTTCAGCTCGGATCTCTCCGCCGTACCTACGCTCGGCTCCAGTGGCGGCGGATGCTCACCTTCGAGGAGGATCGTCTGCCGCAGTTCGATGTCGTGTGCGCATACTCACGAGAGGACGCGGAGCAGCTGGCGGCGATCGCCCCGGGCGCGAAGGTCGCGGCCTGCCCCATCGCCCTCGATATCATCTCGATGCGGGATGCCGCCGACGAACTCCGGGCCAGCGGGGCGTCCGCCCCGAGCGCTGACGGCAGTTCCACTCCGGCGAGTGACATCGTCTTCGTCGCCTACCTCGGTTGGCGGCCGAACCAGGACAGCCTGAGGTGGTTCGTTGATGAGATCCTCCCGACAATCCGTAAGGAGCGTCCGTCGACGACGTTGACAATCGTCGGCGCCGGCGGACCACAGTGGCTTGAGAGGCTCGAGGATGAACACACGCGTGTCGCCGGCACGGTGGAGGACATCACCCCGTATATCAGCCTCGCCAAGGTGTTCGTCGTGCCCCTGCGAATCGGAAGTGGAGTCCGCGTGAAGATCGTCCAGGCGCTTGCGATGCGAACTGCGGTTGTCTCTACATCAAAGGGCTGTGAAGGACTGGGACTCGAACATGGAGCCCACCTTCTCGTGGGCGACACCCCTGCGGCCTTCGCCGGGGCGGTCCTGCAACTCCTGGAAGACCCCACGCGGCGGCAGGTTCTCGCAGACGCCGGCCACGCTGTCGTCGCTGACCAGTTCGATGCACTGAGTCCCTCTTCGCGGCTCGCCGAGATCTGCGAGCGCGTCGCGAAGGGCAGTCCGGGAAGGGACACGGAGTGAAGCGCCGTCGCCGATCGGCTCCCGATCATTCGGCCGGCATCGACCGGACGCCGGGGTTCTTCTCTAGCTACCTCTGGAACTCGGCTGCAAAGCTCGGAGATTTCGGACTCGCCTACGTTTTCGCCGTGCTGCTGGCACGCATGCTGACCCCCGCTGATTACGGCACCTACGCTTCCGTCCTCAGTCTTGTGACGCTCGTGTTCGTTCTGTCATCGATGGGGATCGACAAGACGCTCCACAGGTTCCTCGGTGAGTTCGCTGCAACCCCCCGAACACACAAGGCGCCAACCCTGATCCGGGCGCTTCTCGGTATCCGTCTGGGACTCATCGTGATTCTCGTGGGAGCGGTGATCCTGGGACGAGACTGGATCGCTGTCCGCTATGAGAATGCGGCAATAGCTCCTCTCATTCTCGCGGGCGCGCTCTACATGGTCTGTCAGAGCCTCGCGTCCTTCGCAAGCAATGTGCTTGTCGGACTCCTCAGAACGCGCGCCGTCGGCGTGCTTACCGTGTTCTTCCGTGGAACGAACATCGCGATCGCTTATGTCCTGCTGAGCAGAGGCGCCGGTGTGCAGGAGATCATGGTGATGCTCGGCATCACCGGAGCGCTCCTCCTTCTCGGGTACATCTGGAGCATCGGCAGGCTCCTTGGTGACCGGGGCGACGCGGTCGAGTTCCGGCCGGTCCTGTCCTTCGCCGCGAGCTCCTGGTTGCTCACCGCGGTGGGATTCGGCCTGGGCAAGCAGTCTGACGTCATCATCCTCAACATCATCCGGCATGGCCAGACCGAGATCGCCTTCTATGATATCGCCTTCTCGCTCACGCACGCGGTCGGCACGGTGCTGACGATAGGGCTTTCCGGGATTGCGCTGGCGCTCTTCTCCCGAAGGCAGACGCGCAGACCCGAGGCTATCGGCTCGCTGTGGCAGTCTGTCATCGTGCTCACCGACACAGTCGTGATCCCGCTCGTTGTGTTCCTCATGGCGAATGCGAGCGCGTGCGTCGTTGCGATCTATGGCCGCGAGTACGCCTGCGCCGGTCCTCTGCTCTTGGCCTACGCCGCGCCCATGACGATCAACTGGCTGCTCGGGGGTGGGGCAAGCTCCACAGCTCTACAGGCTACGCATCGCATCCGCAAGGTGCTGCGTGTGAGAGTCGTTACGGGAGTGCTCAATGTGGCGGTGAACATCGTGCTCGTAACCAGGTGGGGCGCTGCCGGAGCGCTCATCGGAACCGGCGTTTGTGCAATGAGTGCAGTGCTCACCGAGACGATCATAGCGAGGAGAGTGCTCGGGGTCGAATTCCCGCTGCGGCACATACCGTACGTCGTTGGCGCCGCTGCGCTCGCCCTCATTCCGTCCGCTGTCTGGCGGCCGTCGGGCCTTGCCCTGCTCGCGTTCCACGGCGTGGCGTTCGCGCTGCTCTACGGTGGGCTGCTGATGCTGATGCGGCCGCTCCCCAAACTGGACGAAGGCTTCGTGGCTGCTCTGCCCAAGCGGCTTCGGGCACTGATCGTCTACGTCTCGAGATAGCAGGGGAATCTTCGACACACGCCCGGGCTTGTCAGTGCTACGATCGCTCAGCGACGGTCTCGGCACGCTCGAGCGCGTGCGACCATTCGAACCGGCTCGAGACGAACTGCCTCCCTGCCCTGCTGAGCGCATCACGCCGGCCTGCGTTGCTCAATATCTCTCCGAGCGCGCGGGCGAACTCAGCGGCCCCGCTCGCAACAACGATCTCGCTCTCCGGCGCAGCCTTGAGCCCCCGGTTGCCCGTGGGTGTCGTAACGACGGGCACGCCTGCCGCCATCGCCTCAAGCATCTTGTTCTGCACGCCGGCCGCGAAGCGCATGGGCGCCGCGAACACGGCTGCTCTGCGATAGGCATCGCGCAGATCAGGGACGAACCCCGTGAAGTTACACCAGTCGGCGGCGGCGCAGATGCCTCGCACGCGATCGCCCGCCCCCTGCCCCACCACACGCAGAGTCGCCTCTGGCTCAGCCGTCCGGAGACGCGGCATGATGTCGCGAATCAGCAACTCAACAGCATCGATGTTGTGGGGAACGCTGAGATTACCCACGAACACAACTTCGCGTGAATCGCACATCGATGAGCCGATGTCGAATAGGCGCTCATCGACGCCGTTCGGCACTATCTCCACGCGCGCGCCCGACGTTCCCGAGAGCACGTCCTCCCGATCCGCCTCAGAGATGACCCATATCTCATCGAAGCTGGGCATGATGCGCGCCTCATACGCTCTGATCTTCCGGCTTTCCAACACGTAGGGAAGCCGCGCGAGAACGGGCCGGTGCCTGATCGAGAGCTCGATCTCAGAGGCCACAGAGTCCGTGAGATCGAGCACAGCGCGCGTGTTGGACGCCACTCCCAACGACCGGCGTCCAAGAAGAGGAGCAACGAACGGAGCCATCCGGAAGAGATGCACGTAGATGAGATCGAACGCACCGTCCGCAAACGCCGCCTGCACCAGTGCCTGCATCCTGGCGGAGCGGTAGTAGAGAGCCTGGTACGGCATCGGTGAGAGAGCACGCGATGTGATGTTGAACAGTGAACGCCGTTTGCCGAGCAGAACGAGTTCCCGCGAACAGATGCTCTCAAGCTCTACTGCGGCCTCGCGTTCGTCATTGTTCTCGATGAACGAGATAAGATGCACATCGTGTCGGGAGGCGAATGCCTTGAGGAAGTTGAACGTTCGAACGCGGTCGCCCCTGTGCGGCGGGTACGGAAGTCGGGATGTCAGGAAGAGGATCCTCACTTCGAACTCCCTCCGGAGTGGACCCGACTGTCAACAGCTCTCAGCACGCCAGCCACGGCCTCGGCGACTTCGTCGACGGTGATGGCCTTCATGCAAGCGCCGTTCTGGTCACAGTCAGTCTGCGGGCACGGCGAGCAGTCCTGTTTGTGGTACAGCACAACGTCGCGAGGACCGATATGTCCGAAGCGACGCGGGTCGCCCGGCCCGAACAGAGCTACGACAGGCGTTCCCACTGCTGCCGCGAGATGCGTGATGCCCGTATCCGAACCGATGTACACGTCCGCCAGCGAGAGCAGCGCGGCAACCCGGCCTATGTCGTACTCACCGGCCACCGAGCGACCCTGCACACCATCCGCCAGTACACGGCCCGCCAGCTCCCGCTCCTCCGCCGAACCGGTCACAACAACGGTGCCTTGGTGTTTGGTACAGAGCCGTGTGGCGAGGTCGTTGTACCGATCGACCGGCCAGAGACGATAGGCCCAGGCGGCCCCGGGATGGATCACTATTAGAGGTCGGGACGCGTTCGGGCTCTCGCCCAGAATATCCTCTCTCACTCGTTCGACATCGTCGGGCGACACGGTCAACGGCGGGAGCGCCGGCGCATCTTCCACGGCCGCGCCGGCAATGCGGAGATTGGTCTCGAACTCGCTCTGCGGACCAGGGTCACCGCGACCCCTGAGCACGGCACCGAGGCGTCGCACCCGGTCCCCGATGCGGACCGTCCCGCGGTCACTTCGGCGGCGACACCCACCGAACAGGCAAAAGCCGAGAGCTGCCGGGTCTTCGCGAAATCCGTAGGCGACATCGTACCGACGCCTATCGAGAGCCCGCCTCAGTCGGCGCTGTGCGGGTTCTGTCCCACCGGCACGCGTTCTGTCGAACCGCGGACTGTCGTAAACCGCAACAACGGCGACCGGGAACAGGGCCCTTGCCAGCTCCGCGCACCAGCTGCCGACGACGAGTGTGAGTTCCGCATCCGGGTGCCGGCGCCTGACCGCCGAGATAGCGGGGGCGGCGGTGATAAGATCTCCCAGATGGTCCAGCTTGAAGGCGACAACGTGACGCACCACTCCACCTCCGCGCGGGTGGAGAGTGTTCACGAGCGCGCTGACCACGCTCGACATAACAAGAAGAAGATACTCCATTCGAGATTCAGCCCTTCAGAACGTCGAGGTAGCCCCGGTGGATCATGTCGGCGAATCGGCGCCAGGTGTACAGGTCAAGGACGCGTTGGCGTCCTCTGCAGGAAAGCCCCTCCATGAGGGCGCGGTCGGACAAGAGCGCGGCGAGTTGTGTGCGAAGCGAGTCCACATCGTTGTCCGGGACGATCAGACCCGCGTCGCCCAGCACCAGCTTCATCGACCCACACGTCGTCCCGATGACCGGAACACCGCATGCCATGGCCTCGACGAGCACCCGCCCAAATGGCTCGTTGAACTTGCTCGACTTGATGGACGGCAGAACCATCACATCGAAAGCACTCAGATAGAGCGGAACCTGCTCGTGTGTGACGCCCGTGATGAAACGCGTCGAATCACCGATGCCTGACGCTGCAGCCAGCTGCTCCAGACGCTCCTTCTCTTCACCGTCACCAATGATGACGAGTTCCGGCGGATCCGCCAGCCCCGCCACGGCACGGAGCAGTACATCGACACCCTTCTTGTAAGTCAATCTCCCCACGTAGCCGACGACCGGCCCCTCAAGCTCCAGCTCGCGCCGGAGAGACGTCGCATCCATCGGGCGGAACTCGGTCTCGTCAACACCATGGAACACGCGTGTGATAGGTCCATCGTATCCTTTCGATCTGAGGATCTCCCCTGCAACCTCATTGATCGTGAACGCGTAATGACCGACACGATGCGCGTAGCGCTGGATGACTGCATACATCCACGACGGCCTGTACGGATACCGATTCTCCCATGAGAGGCTGTCTGAGGAATGGAAGATGATCCGTGCTTCCGGTGCAAGCACCTTCGCAAGTGCAGCGGACTGGAGGAAAAACAGGCTGAACGCTTCTTCGTAGAGATCAAGAACATGCGGGCGCACTGTCCTCAGCGCCTCTGCAAGACCGGAGATGAAGAAGGCGCGGTTGTTGTAGCCCGGAAAGATCACCTTCCCGGTTCGGATCGCATACCCGCGCCCCTCGTCAGGAGGAATGATGGGGTGGTAATTTTCCTGCCAGACCGCCGGCGCCAGTACTGTCAGCTCGATGTCATCGTGCTTCGCGATCGCCTCGAACTTCTTCCTGAACGGCTTGACCCCGACGGTGTGATCGACGGCAAGCACTCTGATTCGCTCGCCCCGTGCGAGCTGCCTAGCTGCCATCAGCATCTCCCTCCGCCGACCGACCGGATCCCGCGTCACCACGCCCGAGCTTCCCGCGGAGCGCCGCATACGCCAGCCCGAGAACGAGCACGAAGACGAGCGCCGAACTCTTATTGTAGAACTGGGGAGACGTGAGCGAGAGGGGGGCGGCCACGATGAGGATGGCCGCGCCGGACACAAGCAGCGCGTGGACGAACGGCGAGCCCGCATTGGCCGCGGCGCGAATGGTCATGCGCAGTCCGCAGAAGTAGAAGACCAGAAACGAGATGAGTCCTACGAACCCAAGCTTGAGCCATATGAACAGGTACGCGTTGTGCACGAACGGCTGCGTCACGACCTGGTGCTTCAATGGCGACATGTACGAGACGTGTGCGCCGAGACCACGCCCGAACACCGGACTCGCCCAGATCAAGCCGAGCGCCGCACGCGTCTCCGCCATCCGCTCCTGTACGGAGAGAACCCGAAGCGGGCTGGAGATGGTCGAGAGTCTGTCCGCCATCGAGATGAGAATGCCGAGGAACTTGGCGGAGAAGACAACCCCCCCCCCAGAGATGACGGCCGTGAGGAGTATGAGCGGGAAAGCCACGACCCTGCGAGCGGGACCGCGCATCATCACCGCGACGATCGCACACGCGAGCACCGCCGCCATCCAGTAACCCCGCGTGAATGACACGCCGAGGGCAATGAGCCCGACGAGCCCCATCCCAAGAGCCGCGACCTGTACTGCGCGAGTGCGAGCCCTCAGGAAGACGGCGAACGATGCGACAAGCGTCGCCATGGCAAAGATCTCGTGCAGTGCCACACGCTGATACCGCAACTGCCAGATAGCTTCCGTCGATGCCACGGCCTGCGCATACCAGGTGATCGTGAGGATCCCGTGGTAGAGAATGACGGCCAGCAGGCTGACAAGCACGACCCAGGCGTCGCGTCGTGATTTCACGGCCCCCGCGATCGGGAAGAACAGAAGCAAGTAGGAGAACCGGACGAGATCACGCAGCCACCAGAGGGGACTCCCTCCGTAAAGGACAACGAATACGATCGAGAACACACAGAGAGCGAGAAAGATCAGGAGTGATACGCCGACCGGCGAGCGGAGAAGCTGCCTGCCCTCAACGGTCCTCCCCTCTTTGAGGACCCACCCCAAGAGCGTCGAGAGGAACAGTGCCGCAAACGCCAGCTCGCCTGCACTAATCTCGGCCGTCCCCCGAAGCACGTAGAGCTGTGAGAGGATGATCAGAACAAGTCCGGTGAGGGTGGATCTGAACGAGAGAACAAGGGCAAGCAGAAAGAACGCTCCGGCCGCGAAAGCGAGCGGTCGGCCGGCTGCGAGCACGGAGACGCCGACCTGGAGCGCGACAAGCAGGCAGAAGAAGACCACCGACTGTCGCGAGTCCAGCGGCCAGCGGCGGCCGTCCGAATCCTGTCCGGAGAGCAACGTGTCGGCACC
>JAUWBY010000244.1 GCA_030609605.1 Candidatus Eiseniibacteriota bacterium | reverse complement strand
AGATCTCACCCTGAAGCTCATCGCCGAAGCCGACGGCGAACTCTCGAAACGTCGAGAAGCCGGAGTCCGCGTACATGGACCCGCCGATATCGTAGTTCCCGTTTCCGGTGAAACGGAGACCGGTGTAGATCCTTGCCGATGCTGTTCCTGCAGCTAGAACAAGCACTACTGCCAGGCACAGCACAAGACCGCGACGCATAGACCCTCCTTGACTATGGCCCGAAGGCCAGCCTTGCCGGCCGATTGCGGCACAGAGACACTCGCGCCCACCCTTTGGGCGACAGTATTGGCGGTTTTGCCACAGGAGAGACCGTAGACGCCTCCTGCCGGGAACCATACACAAGAAGCGTTCGCCATCAAAGGGAAAAGAGGCAAAGGAAAAGGGGCGCCGTATGAAGACGCCCCTTGCTTTCCTGAAAACGTAGCATGCTACGCTAGAAGTAGAAATCCATCCTGAGCGAGTACTCGAGTGACAGAGTCGTCGTGCTCGCGTCGCCGAACAAGTCCTCGCTGACGTCTTCGCCATCAATCTCGGCGAAGGGGGTCATTGTACTGTACTTCGCGTAGATCTCCGGACCTATGACCCAAGAGCCATCGGCCATGTACCAACGCCCACGCAGCACAGGTCCGAACGCTATCCCCGACACGCCGATGGACACCTCTTCATCATCGCTCATGACCTCCATCTCAGGGAAGGTCATATTGAAGCGGAACGAGCTGTACTGGAACCGGCCACCGACATCGAAGCCATACTTCTCATCGCCCGCGATCTCGAAGAACACAGCGGCGGCCAGCGACATAATGCGGAGATTGCCTCCGGTGTCAAGAAGAATCAAGGCTCCACCGCCAAGCATAGTGGATACGGCACCGTCTTCTCACCATGCTGTCAACTCCTGTTCTTTGCTCCACGAGGGGTCGACGATGCAGAGAAAAGCCAGTTCTGAAGCCCCCGTGTTCGATATCCACTGCACCGAGTTTGGTGGAACATAGATGGCCTGCCCTGCGCAAACACGCTGAGACTCGTCGCCAACGTGCATCTCACCGAAGCCCGACAGCACGTAGTAGACCTCCGACGATGCAAGTCGATGTGGTACGGAAGCCTCTCCCGCCACAACTACGGCGTGGGCGATGCTATATGAAATCGCGACTTCGTCCCTCTCCGGATGGAGGATCTCCCGGAGTCCGGCACGATCTGCAGCTACGATTCTCTCGATGAGAGTGATGTCCTTGACTAACACAGGTATCTCCTTTGAAGCGCAGCACAGCGAGGGATCTGCGGATGCGATCCGTTTGACAGAGCAGTACGAATCATGTAAGAGACAGAGGTGAACGAGTCCCTAGCTCGCTCATACTAACAATAGCACATTGACGAGTTTGAGAGAGAAACAACCGGTGCGATCGCGGCAGCTACGGCGCGGCTACGCAAGGGAGGAACGCATGTCAAGAGTGCTCGTATCCACTGTCGCCATGCTCATGATTCTGAGTGTGGGGGCGTCCGCGGATGTGGCTTGTGACGATCTCGCCATAGGCATCAACTTCGGCATGCTTCAACCGAGTGGTGGTGAGGAGTCGTACGAGGAGAGTGGCATGGTCCTGGGGCTCACGGTCAAGAAGCCGCTCACGGACCGCATATGGATGTCCTTCGAATACACGCACGGTGTCAGCGCGAACAGCGAGTCCGCACCCGCGGACAAGCTCCAAGGATTCAGCGATGCAGATGAGTTTCTCACGGTCTGGAACAAGGCGCAGATCTCTGCGGTCTACAATCTAATTCCTGAGGGGCGGGTCATCCCGTTCCTGAGCGCCGGACTTGGCATGACCTTCTGGGATGTTCAGGACTGGCGGGAGGACGCGGCCGAAGAGGGAGAAATCGCCGAGGGCTACAACAGCGATGGCAAGAAGAAGCTGCTACGCTCCACCAACTTCACGGCCATTGTTGGAGCCGGGGCCGACATCTTTGTTACGGAGACCATCGCCCTCACCGTAGGCGGACGCTACAGCTTTCTCTTGGGCAATGACATAGACAATGTGGGTCTGAGTTCCGTCGCCGGAGTGGGCTGGGTTGATGCGAACAACGCGATCCTCGAGGCGTATGCCGGCCTGACCTTCTACTTTGGTCCCGGCGACTGTGACGGGGATGGCATTATCGGCCGTCAGGACAAGTGCTGGAATGTTCCGGAGGACTTCGACGGCTTCGAGGATGACGATGGATGTCCCGAGGCCGACAACGACATGGACGGCATCCTCGACGAGGATGATGCGTGTCCGGACGACCCAGAGGACTTCGATGGTGATGCCGACGAGGACGGGTGTCCCGACATCGACAGAGATGGCGACGGGATTCTCGACGAGGATGATGCGTGTCCGGACGACCCGGAGGACTTCGACGGTTTCGAAGATGGGGACGGGTGCCCCGAGTTCGACAACGACGGTGACGGCGTACTCGATTCAATCGATACGTGTCCTGACACGCCGCCAGGCGTCACGGTCGACGGCCGGGGGTGTGAGATAGTCCTGCCGGCTACGGCCGCAGCGGACATCTTCCCGGTCGGTGTGAGATTCCCCCTTGATAGCGCCGTCATCCCATCGGAGGGACTGGCGGAGCTTGACAAGATGGCGATCACCCTCGCGGATTATCCTGAGCTAGTGGCCGAGATCGATGGCTTCACGTGTGACCTCGGAGAAGCCGACTACAATATGACCCTCTCTGAGAAGCGGGCGACGGCAGTCATTGCGTACCTCGGAGAGCGAGGAATCGCAGCCGAGCGTTTCATCAAAGAGGCTTTTGGTGAGGGCCGCCCAGCATTCCCGAACGTCGACGAGAAAAACCGCAGCAGAAACCGGCGGGTCGTGGTTACGCCGAAGCGCGTCGACGAGTAGTCGGAGAGCAAGCAGCGCAATACTTGGTAGGGCAGCGCAAGGCTCGCCACTGCCAAGCAGAAGCAGTCGAATGGGGGAGCGGTCGCAAGGTCGCTCCCCCCCCATTTGCGTGGCACATACCTTGCTATTCAGAAGGAAAAGGAAGCAGTCTGGTACGCGCCTCTGATCCTCGGGGTCACAGATGCCTGATGGGGCGCACGGTCCACGGATGGGCCGGCGGAGCAGATGCAAAACGCCGGACCTGCGGTGCATTCTGCTTCGTCGACGCAATATGGATCAGCTCACCCAGACTACTGGGACTGGCATGGAGGGACTAGTATGGGACGCCGCAGCGAAGAGAAACACCGAAGACTGTTCGTTGCCGCCTTCAAGCAGGTGGACCGGACGGCAGTTCTCGATCGTCTTCGGGGTGCTGGGTACGATGTGACCGAAGCGTCAGATCAGAGCAGCATCGTTTCTGAGGCTGCAGCGGCTGCGCCGGATCTGATCATCATCGATCACACCGTGGAAGAGATCCGCGCGGCTGCCTACGAGGAGAAGCTGGCGTCCGACCAGCGCACCCGGAGCATACCGGTTCTCGCTATCAATGGTCCAGGCGAGGACGAACACCCTGGGGGTGAGCGGATCTATGTGGATCACTTGTGCCGGCCATTCAGCGCGGACGAATTCCTCATCCGTGTCAAGGCCGTCATGCGTGTCGCATATGACGAGGTCGAGGGAGGTAAGAAGCCGAAGCGCGATAGAGTGACGAGACTCTACAATCGTTTCTACTTCGATGAGAGAATAGAGAAGGAGATAGAGCGCGCAAGGCGCTACAGCCGCGAGCTCTCCCTTGTGTTGCTGGATATCGATGGCTTGGACGACATCAACACTTCCTTTGTTCACGCGACGGGTGATGCAGCTCTCAGGTCTCTCGCCGATATCC
>JAUWBY010000243.1 GCA_030609605.1 Candidatus Eiseniibacteriota bacterium | reverse complement strand
CTCTCAGCCTACCAAGTCTCCGTGGCAATGGAACCTCTGTTCGCACAAGGGTGGCTCAACCTCGGCGAGCTCGCGTACAACATGGGGCAATTCGACCTCGCGGCGTCGGCCCTCGCAAGTGGGTACGAAGTGAGCGAATGGAAAGAACCCAACGTGCTCTTCTTCGCTGCCGCGGCACTGGTCATGGACGGAAGATCTCTCGAGGCCGTCCCCATGTTGGAGGAGCTCATATCAAGTGCGCACGGCGAGCCCCGGATGGAGTGGCACCGTGCTCTCATTATGGCCTATCTCGATCTCGGAGACGACGAGAAGGGACGGGCGGCGCTCAGCGAGGCGCTGTCGCAGCACAGCGACAACCCCGAGGCGTGGCGACTTGGGTTGCGCTACTTCGCGAGCACAGGCGACTACGACCAAGCCGCGATCATGCTGACGATAGCCAGCTACCTACGTCCACTCTCCCACGAGGAGGAGATGACGCTCGGGGATCTCTTCCTGACCGTGGGGGTGCCGGCCCAGGCGAGCACCCATTACGCGAGTGCTCTCGCCGACGGTGGCTCCGCGCAGGACTTCGAGCGCCTCGCCTCGGCGCATCTGGCTTCGTACGACTTCGATGCTGCCCTCGCCGCGCTCGACCACGCCCTCGAGCGGGACCCGACTTCGCGGCTCTGGTCGCTTCTCGGAGATCTGCACTTTATGAGAAAGGGCTACGAGGAGTCCTACGAGGCCTACCGCAACTGCGTCGAGGCGGACAGTACGGTCGCGAGGGCCCATCTCATGATGGGCTACTGTGCCATCCAGCTCGAGCGCACGGCGTCCGCCGTGCGGGCTCTCGAGCGCGCCGCTGGATTCCCGGAGCAGAGCGAGAAGGCGAACCAACTCCTCGCCACAGTCAGGTCACTGGCACCGCAGTAGATTCCATCTCCGAGTCGCGAACAGCCCCAGCCTCCGGGGTGTTGCTCTGTGCCCCTCAGTGGAAGGTATGTGCTACCAGCGTAACTGCAGAGGACACTCTCGCTTAGCAATCAGAGAGGACATTTGTGCTCTGCTGACACACGCGGGGGACCATTGAGGTTGACCGCGCGCCCTGACTTGGCTATCATTTTCATGTGTCATGAATCCGAGGTGGGATCGTCCACCTAGCGAAGGACTACGGCGGTGTAGCTCAGTCGGTTAGAGCAGCGGAATCATAATCCGCGTGTCCGGGGTTCGAATCCCTGCACCGCTACCAGATTCGGCCCTCCTGACGCTGTGATGCTCGGAGGGCCGATCTCTTAGACGCTACGGTTCACGGAAGAGGACCCCATGCCAGACGTCGTCCAGCGCATACGCGACACCATCCACCGTCACGGGATGATTTCTGTCCGTGACGCCGTTCTTGCAGCCGTGTCCGGCGGACCAGACTCCGTCTTCATGCTCCACGTCCTGGCCGGCCTGCAGGAAGAGTTCGGTTTTGAACTCAAGGTCGCACATCTGGACCACCAGTTCCGCGGTGACGAATCCGCCGCTGACGCGGAGTTCGTCGAGGATCTTGCAGCGAAGCTGGGCCTTCCATGCTTCACCGATCGCGAGGATGTCCCCCGCTTTCTTCTCTCGAATGCAATGTCGAAGCAGGCGGCGGCGCGCATGCTCCGCTACCGCTTCCTCGTGAAGACATCCAAGCTTGAGTACTGCCAGCGCATAGCCTTCGGGCACAATGCCGACGATCAATCCGAAACGGTCCTGATGCGTATCCTGAGGGGTGCCGGTCCGGATGGTCTGGCCGGCATACCTCCCAAGAGAGACAGTATCATCATCCGTCCGATCCTGAGCATCTGGCGCTCCGAGATCATGACGTATCTCGATGAGCGCGACCTTGACTACCGAGTCGACAGCAGCAATCTGGGATCGGACTACACGCGTAACCGCGTCCGGAACGAGCTTCTGCCGGTCCTCGAGACCTACAATCCCAGCATCAGTCGCTCCCTCGTGAATCTCGGGGCCATGATGACCGGTGTTGCAACCCACTACAGCCGCCTGACGGATGATGCGCTCCTCAGAGTCGTCATGAACACTACTATTGGCCAGATGGCCCTTGATTTGGGCACGTTCGGCAGCTACGATGAGAGTTTGAGACGAAACATCGTGAGGCGTGTGGTCGCAGATCTGCGGCCGGATCTGGCGGCTCTCCCGTTTCAGCATGTTGAGAACGTCCTGACCCTCGCCATCCGCGGAGAGGTCGGCACAGCGGTGGAGCTGCCCGGAAGAATACAGGTGCGGCTCGACCACGGCCGGATCGTCTTCTCGGAGGGCGATGGGCTGCCGAAGCTCCCAACAGCCGAGCTTCCGGTCCCGGGATTAGTGGTCTTCCAGGAGGCTCGTCTCGAGATCCGCTCCAGGGTCATGCCTCGAGCGGAACTCGGGGCGACAGTGTCCACATCGGACGATGACACTGTCTATTTCGATCTCGATGAGCTTTCTCTGCCGCTCACGGTGCGAGCTCGCCGCCAAGGCGACAGATTTCGGCCGTTCGGAATGGAAGGAACCAAGGCGCTCAAGGCGTTCTTCATCGATGAAAAGATTGCCTGGAGCTTCCGCGACGAAATCCCTCTCATCTGCGATGACACTGGGATTATCTGGGTCGTCGGGATGAGACGCGCCGGCGCAGCGCCAGTTACCGGCAAGACCAAGCGGGTTCTCACGATAGGCGCCCACTCCACGGAGGCCGAGACTGAAAAACGGTAAGGTGCTGCTTACAGAGGAGCAGATAGCGGAGAGAGTCGAGGAGCTCGGAATCCGCATCTCCAAGGACTATGCGGATGATCCACCTATCATGGTGAGTATCCTCAAGGGTGGATTTATATTCCTCGCTGATCTTGTGAGAACCATCAGCATTCCGATCGAGATCGATTTCATGGAGGTTTCAAGCTACGGTGACGGAACCGTGTCGAGCGGTGTTGTCAGAATCCTGGAGGATCTCTCGCTCAACATCGAGCAGAGACACATTCTGATCGTCGAGGACATCATAGACACGGGACACACGCTCCGCTACATCATCGACAACCTGGAAACCCGCCATCCAAAGAGCGTCAAGGTATGCACGCTGCTGGATCGTCGGGGGCGCAGAGAGGTGGAGATTCCGCTGGACTACGTCGGCTTCGTCGTTCCTGACAAATTCGTCATCGGATACGGGCTCGACATCGCCCAGAAGCATAGGAACCTCCCTTACATATGCATCATTGAAGAAGAGGAAATACCCTAGGTTCCGCCGCCCCTCCCCGAGAGCCGGCGGTCGTTGACCGGCCACCGCATGTACTGTGGCGTCCACGTGCAGATGCGGCTCCGCTGCCTTGATCTGAGAGCAGGAACGATATGACACTTGACGAGAAGAAGCGCGAGGATCAGAAGACGCGCTCGAACGAGAGAAAGCCCACAGGCGAAAAGCCCGGCAAGAGCGAGGGTGACCATCGGAGCCGCGGCGAGGAGCTTCACAAGAAACTGAAGGCCACGCCGAGACCGACACGCAGCCCGCTCCTGATGTGGATACTCCTTATCTTCGTGGCCATCGTCGCTTGGCAGATGTATGTCCAGAACCAGCCGACCGACGTAGAGATCAACTACTCGAGACTGATGGAAGAGGTGCGGAGCAACAACATCGCCTCCATTTCGGTCGACGGACGCCTCGTCCTCGGCGAGCTATCCGCTCCAGCGGTATTCTATAAGGACGGTGTGGAGATACAATTCACGCAGTTCCGGTCATGGCTTCTGTCAGAGGACCCGGAGTTCGTCCACATCGTCGAGGAGAAAAACCCTGGGGCTGACATATCGGGACAAGCTCCCGCGACAAAC
>JAUWBY010000249.1 GCA_030609605.1 Candidatus Eiseniibacteriota bacterium | reverse complement strand
CTTACTCGATGATCTTAGTAATGGTGCCGGCGCCCACGGTCCTGCCACCCTCACGGATCGCGAACCGCAGTCCCTCTTCCATCGCGATCGGCGTGATCAGCTCCACCGAAAGCTCCACGTTGTCACCCGGCATTACCATCTCCGTGCCCTCGGGAAGTGTCGCGTTCCCCGTTACATCTGTCGTGCGGAAAAAGAACTGAGGACGGTAGCCGTTGAAGAACGCCGTGTGACGGCCACCCTCGTCACGAGTCAGAATGTACGCCTTGCCCTCGAACTTCGTGTGAGGCGTCACACTCTTCGGCGCGCACACCACCATCCCGCGCTCAAGGTCGTCCTTGTCAACGCCGCGGAGAAGCAGACCAACGTTGTCTCCCGCCTGGCCGTCGTCAAGGATCTTCCGGAACATCTCAACGCCCGTCACGACCGTGTCGCGCGTCTCACGGATACCGACGATCTGAACCTTGTCGCCCGTGTGGATCGTCCCGCGCTCGATACGACCCGTACCGACCGTGCCCCTGCCCGTGATCGAGAACACGTCCTCGATCGGAAGAAGGAACGGCTTGTCTATCTCGCGCACCGGCTCGGGGAAGTAGTCGTCCATCGCAGTCACAAGCTCCCAGATCGAGCTGCAGTTCTCACATCCGTCCTTGCCGCAACCGCACTGCAGCGCCTTCAGAGCCGACCCCTTGATCACCGGAATGTCGTCGCCGGGGAACTCATACTCGTTCAGAAGCTCACGTATCTCCAGCTCCACGAGCTCGATCAGCTCCGGGTCGTCCACCTGGTCCGTCTTGTTCATGTAGATGATGATGTGAGGTACGCCCACCTGACGTGCCAGAAGGATGTGCTCGCGTGTCTGAGGCATAGGACCGTCAGCCGCGCTCACCACTACGATCGCCCCGTCCATCTGCGCCGCGCCCGTGATCATGTTCTTCACGTAGTCGGCGTGACCAGGACAGTCAACGTGCGCGTAGTGACGCTTCGGGCTCTCATACTCCACGTGGCACGTTGCGATCGTGATACCGCGCTCCCGCTCTTCCGGTGCCTTGTCGATGTCGTCGAACGCCATGTACTTCGCCAGACCACGCTTCTCCAGACAGAGAGTCATCGCCGACGTCAGCGTCGACTTCCCGTGGTCAACGTGGCCGATCGTGCCAACGTTCACGTGGGGCTTTGTCCTCTGATACTTTTCCTTCGCCATCTTGGTTACTCCTTGAAAACCGCGCTTCCCGCTGTGTTGTCCTTGGTCACACTTCTCTCTATATCCAACCCCAGCCCGCCAGGATCTGCTCCTGTTTCTCGCGCGGAACCTCCGCGTAGCGAGAGAACTGAGTCGTGTATACAGACCGTCCCTGTGTGAGCGAGCGGAGCGCTGTAGCGTAGCCGAACATCCGGCCAAGCGGCACTGTCGCGTCGACGATTCTCGTCTCGCCACGCATCCGCGTGCCCTCGATCCTGCCACCCCTGGCGTTCAGGTCGGCTATGACCTCACCGACGAACTGCTCCGGAACGACGACCTCCACGCTCACTATCGGCTCCAGAAGCACCGGCTGCGCCTTGATGGCCGCCTCTCTCAAGGCGATGGAGCCGGCCGCCCTGAAAGCGATGTCGCTCGAATCGATGTCGTGATAGCTCCCACCCAGGAGCGTCACCTTCACGTCGACGACGGGATAGCCTGCGATGATACCGTTCTCGAGAGCGCTCCTGACGCCGCTCTCTATCGCGGGGAAGAACTCGCGCGGTATCTGCCCGTCTCTCACCTGGTTCTCGAACTCGATCCCGCCCGCAGGTTTCGGCTCGATGCGAAGTCTGACGTCGCCGTACTGCCCTTTGCCGCCGCTCTGCCTGATGAACTGGCCAGTTGCTTTGGCCGTGGAAGTAATGGTCTCACGATACGAGACCATCGGCTTGCCAACGTTCGCCTTGACGCCGAACTCGCGCATGAGCCGGGTCGTGAGGACCTCCAGGTGCAGCTCGCCCATGCCCGAGATGATCAGCTGGCCGGTGTCCTCGTTGGTCTTCATAACGAAGGTCGGGTCCTCCTCGGCCAGCTTCGCAAGAGACTGGGTCAGCTTGTCCTCGTCCGCCTTCGTCTTGGGTTCGATGGCCACCGACACGACCGGCTCGGGGAAAGCCATCGACTCGAGAACGATCGGCTTCTTCGGATCGCAGAGCGTGTCGCCCGTGCCCGTGGTCCTGGGCCCCACGACGGCCACTATCTCGCCCGCAGAGGCCTTCTCCAGATCCTCCTGCTTGTTCGCGTGCATCAGGAGTATCCTGCCGACCCTCTCCTTCTTGTCCGTCCGCGTGTTCAGGACCTGCGCGCCCTTCTTGAGCGTTCCGGAGTAGATGCGGAGATACGTCAGTCTACCCACGTAGGAGTCGCTCGCGATCTTGAAGGCCAGTGCCGCCAGCGGCTCGTCATCGTCGGCCTCACGCGTCTCTTCCTTCTCGGTGTAGGGATTCGTCCCCACGACCGCCGGCACGTCCAACGGAGACGGGAGATATCTGATGACCGCGTCCAGCACCTGTTGCACGCCGACGTTTCTCAGCGCCGACCCCGCAAGCACCGGCACCATGATCCCCTTGATAGTTGCCTTCCTCAGCCCCTCGTGTATCTCGCTCTCCGAGAGCTCGGCTCCACCTACGAACTTCTCCAGGAGCTCGTCGTCCCCCTCGGTGGCGCTCTCTATCAGGCTCTCTCTGCGCTGCATCGCCTCGTCGAGAAACTCGGCCGGGATATCTTCCTCGGCGAAGATCACGCCCTGGGACGCATCATCGAATCTGAGCGCCTTCATCCGGATGAGATCGATGACGCCACTGAAGGTGTCACCCGCCCCTACCGGCATGGTCAGAGGCACTGGATTCGTTCTGAGTCTCTCGATCATCATCGTCAGCGCGTTCTCGAAGTCGGCCCCGACACGGTCCATCTTGTTGATGAACGCGATCTTCGGGATCCCGTAGTCCTCGGACTGCTTCCAGACCGTCTCGGACTGAGGCTCGACGCCTCCCACACCGCAGAACACGGCGATCGAACCGTCCAGCACCCTGAGAGAACGCTCTACCTCCATCGTGAAGTCCACGTGCCCGGGCGTATCGATGATGTTGATCCTGTGGTCCAGCCAGTGACACGTTGTCGCGGCCGATGTGATGGTAATGCCGCGCTGTCGCTCCTGCTCCATCCAGTCCATGGCGGCGGCGCCGTCGTGCACCTCGCCCATCCGGTGAACCCTGCCGGTGTAGAACAGGACCCGCTCGGTGAGCGTGGTCTTCCCCGCATCGATGTGGGCCATGATGCCTATGTTACGAACTTTATCTATCGCCACGGGATCATCGCTGGACATCGAGAGGCCTTCTTAATACTTATAAAATCTGTAAGGAATAATGAAATGCCGTGGAGTCGGCTGCTTACGTAACAAGGCTGCATAATATTCAACCAATTTCGTTTTGCCCCGTAGGTCAAAACCGGGCTTTCATTATCACCTTACCTCAACCCTCGTCTGCAAGGAGAGGGAATATAAGGAAACCCCGCGGCAAGACTGCAGGGAATCTCAAGTTAAAGGAAGCTACCAGCGATAGTGCGCGAAGGCGCGGTTCGCCTCTGCCATACGGTGAACATCGAGACGCTTGTTATAGGCCTTCCCTTCCTTGCGTGCCGCATCCATGATCTCCGCAGCGAGACGCCC
>JAUWBY010000101.1 GCA_030609605.1 Candidatus Eiseniibacteriota bacterium | reverse complement strand
GAGGCCGCGGTGTCACGGATCTTGTCTATCGATTCGAGCGCAGTGTTGGCGGCCGTGCTGAACCCTATCGTGATGTCGGTGCCCGGGATGTCGTTGTCAATGGTTCCGGGAATACCCACTACCCCGATACCATGCTCCCTGCCGAGCAAGCTGAGTCCTCTGAAGGTCCCATTTCCGCCGATCCCCACGATGCAGTCGATACCCTTCTCCTTCAGGATTTCTGCGGCGCGGGAACGTCCCTCGGTTTCGTAGAAGTCGAGGCAGCGGCTGGTCTTGAGGATCGTACCGCCGAGCTGGATGACATTCGAAACAGACCTTGGCGTCATCTCAATGAACTCGCTGTCGAGAAGCCCGGAGAAGCCGCGCATGATTCCGGTCACGGTGGTCCCACCTGCGATAGCCGTTCGCACGACGGCTCTTATGGCCGCGTTCATTCCGGGAGAATCCCCGCCGCTTGTGAGGAGGCCGATGTGATTCGCCTGTGGCATGATTCTTTCCTTTCGGAGTGCGGTGGTCCTCACAATGCACACGGAATCGCAGATTCGGTGCGAGTCTGCCGGATTCACTGCCGTTGTTCCTCGATGTAGCTATTTGAGGAGGATCATCTTCCTGGTTGAGGCGAAGCCCGGCGCCACCATTCTAGCGAAGTAGATGCCACTTGCAAGCTTCTGGTTCGCCGCGTCGCGGCCGTTCCAGGTGATGAGGTGTGTGCCGGCATCGCAGTGACCCGATACCAGGATGGCCACACGCCTGCCGAGGGTGTTGTAGATAGTGACCTCGATCTCACTGCCCCCGGAGGGCACGTCGTAGGAGAGTGTCGTGATGGGGTTGAACGGATTGGGGGAGTTCTGCGAAAGCCGGAAGGTGGAGGGGATCGTTTCACCACCATCAAGTCTTGGCTCTGCGTCAGGAGGTGCTGTCAGGAAGGGTCCGTAGAGCACGTGGCCCATGAAGATTCGCCCGCTTGGAGGAGCGGAGCCCCACCAGTTGCGCCGCGCATAGACCGGATTCTCTGATCCGTTGTAGTTTGCAACTGCCGCCATCTGGTTGCTCGTGATGGTATTGTAGCCGGTGTCTGGGTAGAGATCGTCGCCGAGATTGGGACTGGATCCTGTGGCGGACGAAACGCCGATACGGTTGCCGGTAATCGTATTGCCCGTGAAAGCGGGGCATGCGGTCTTGCGACAGTCCACCCCGTTAGTGGCGTTATCGGCGATCGTACAGTCTGTGAACTCCGGAGAGGAGTTGTTGATGTAGACGCCATCTACAGCGTTGCCGGACATGGCACACGAGTCAAAGGAAGCAGTGACATATCTGAAGAGATCGAGGCCACTCCCCAAACTCGTTTCAGAGAATGAGCATCTGCTGAATGCATGGCTCGCCGACTGCGTCAGCTCTGCGCCCGCGAGGTAGTTCTGGTCAAACGAGCAATCGACGACCGTACCGCTTCCGCCGCTGAAGTACGCACCCAAGGAGTCGCAGGCGGAGAAACTTGAACGGGTGATGGCGACCGTACAGGTGTCGAGATACGCCCCAAAGCCGCTTCCATCAAGCTGACAGTCGGAGACGATCAGGTTGGCGTGGTGTCCGGCCAGAGCTATGTCGGCGTCGGCGATCGTGCAGTGCGCAAGCGAGCTGTATGATCCGGATCCGAAGTCAAGACCGCCCCAGTTTCCTCGCCCGCTGCCCTGAGTTGCGGAGAACCTGATCCCGTTCTCAGACGTGCCCACGGCGGTCAGCGTCCCATCTATCGTGAGAGTCGGCGGATCGGTGGACCTGATCGTGATAGCCGTTCCAGGAGCGATTACAAGTGTTGCTTCATCCGTGACCAGAACGTCGCCGGCCAGGACACAGCGTCCCGTCAGGAGAAGATCGGATGTGATGTCTCCATTGAGCGGCTGAGCGTAGATGCCGCGATGTCCAGGCGTGCCCCCGATGCCGTTCCACTCGGGTGCTGCTGCCGCATCTTCGCTCCGCGTCGCCGGCGCGAACGATAGAGCGTAGATCCTCCCATCCAAAGAGGTCACGGAGATCTCAAGATGGCCGTCACCATCCAGATCGATGACTGTGGGTGTACCACATCCACCAGGGATCGGGATCGGGGGGAGGACCTCATCGCCCGATGTATCAAGCACGTGAACGTACCCCGATGAGGAGCCGATGACTATTTCCAGATTCTCGTCGCCGTAGACGTCGGCGACGACGGCAGAGCTGCCTATTGCATCGCTGAGAGGCGTCGACCACACAGGGACACCCGCGTCAATCATGTGAAGGGTTCCGGATGCCGTGCCCGCGAGTATCTCGGGGATGCCGTCCGCGTCCATGTCTGCGAGAGCGAGAGAGACGATATCGTCGCCCAGCGGCAAGCTCCAGGCGACAGAGCCATCCTCTGAACTGACGCAGTAGAGCTCGGCCCCGCCGCAGACAATCTCCAGCAAGCCGTCATCGTCGGTGTCACCCAGTGCCAGCACTGCAGGAAGTGACGCGTCAATGTGAACCGGCTGCCAGAGGTCGTAGGACTCACCGTCTATGACTGCTACAGCCGTGAGATCGTCAATCGATGAGACAAAGACGAAATCGACTCGGCCGTTCATGTCCATATCGCCTGCGGCGAGCTGAGATTCGATGTAGATATCCGGCGCAAGCTCATGTGTCCAGATGACCGCGCCGTCCTCGTCGAATGCGGACAGAGTCGACGGCCCCCCCCATAGTCCCTTCATGGCAACCACGATATCGAGATCGGCATCGGCATCAGCATCGGCAATCAGCGGGCAGCCGATCGGATCGTCGGTGTTGATGTCCCACAACAGCTCGCCGTCGAAGCTCAAGCACTTGAGTCCCATCCTACGAGTGGAGATGATCTCATTCACACCGTCTCCGTCAAGGTCTGCCGCCGCAGGGCCGGTTTCGATCCCGAAGTCGAGCGGACCAAGAGCCGGACCCGACGTCCATGACGTGATTCCATCCGGCGCGATGCTCGACACACGGCCCTGTTCATCAAGAACGGCTATCGCCCGAGCAGTGGACTCCGTTGACACAACAGTCGCTCCGAGAAGACGACTGTCGATGTCGGCAGGAAATCCTGGAAGGACAGGATAGGCGTAAAGGACTGTAGTGAGGGAGTTGTTCCCCTCATCCGTCTCGACGATCTCATCGTCTGGGTCAATTGCTATTTCAATACTGTGTGCACCACCGGCGAGGGCCGGCACGATGATCTCGATCTCAACTGATGACCAGCTGTCGATGAAAGGAGTGGTCTCGTCGTAGACATAGGAACCCGTGGTCGAATCATCGCTGAGTCGCACCACAACCGATGGTACAGGGACCACGCTCTGGTTCGTGACCACGATCGCGACAGAAAGGTCATCGCCTGCCGTCAGGTCTTCCGGAAGCCATGTGATCTGGTGGGCCTTGACCGCCAGATCGGTTAGAGCACCTGGCGATTCATCCCATTTGTAGATGAGTGATGGGTCTCCGAACAGGTTGAAGTGCCGGACATATGACACGTCGCCGCCGGACTGGAGATGCAACAGCTTAGCGACCGCAAAGGTCTCTCCAAGGAAGAGACAGTTTTCGTTGAAGGCTGCCTCGTAGATCTTCTTTGTCAGCGTGCGGAACGATCCACCATCGCTGAGCCTGGGCGCGGCCAGGCATGCAATGGCGCCGGCGTCCGGCAGATTGACGAGCTGTTCCGCCAGACAGTCGTATGATCCCAGGGCGTCAGGCTGTGTAATGTTGTCGAGCCAGCCGGTAAAACATGCCATCGAGAGAACGATTGGAAACCGGTCTGCATTGCTGAGCGCGGAGAGATCAGTGGCTTTGAATGTGTGATGCCACGACGAGATCCAGCCGTCCCCAGCGAAGTTCACGAACAGGTAGCCCTCATTGAACGCATTAGCCACCGTCAGGGCACAGTCGGAATCGGAATCGAAGTCGTGTCGGTAGATGCGATCCACCGTGTGATCCTCTGAGATGATCTCCTCGTACTCATCGAACAGCGCGACGTAGTCATCCTTCGCGCTGTAGAAGAGGCCGCCGATAAGCATCGTCTGATCACGCCACGGGGCACCGGAAGGGAGCGGCATGTAGTTGCCGACCTTGCTGACTACAGCGAGGAGTTCCTCAGTGTTGCCCACGGAGAGACGACCGAGCATCACATCTTCGAAGTCGTCATCTCCGCTCACACACGCGTAGTAATGATCCGATGCCACTTGCTGCCCACCGTATCCATCATAGGCGGGGATCATGGGTGTCTCGTTATCGTCAGCGTAGGCATCGCCGATGAGGAGCACGAATCCAAGATGGCCATCACCGAAATGGGCCGCCGATTGGGTTTCGTAGACTGCCAGGATGAAGTCGTGGATGTTCTCAGCTCCGCGTCCTCCGATGTCCGACATTGAGACGATGCCGACGTTCAATCCCAGGTATGCGGCTCGGTGCATCGCAAGCATGTAGACCGCGGCTGCCGAATTGAATTCATCAGCAATGAGGAAGAGAAAATCTATCTGTCTCTGTTCACATTCGGCGACGGATGAGCAGAAGGTCACTGTGCCGCTTGTGCGCATTTCCGGAACCGGGTGCCAGGCAGGTGGTGCATCTGAGGGGAGAGTGTAGTTGAGCACCGTGCGCTCGCAGACACCTGTAAAAGGTCCGACGTTCCTGGTTGCCAATCCATGAGGTGCGACCGGGACAATATCGATCTCGATCGCGGTCACTGGCTCATCCGGCGTCAGCGCTTCGAGTGCTGCCAGGTCGATTGAGATCACGGCGATGGTCTGATCTCGTATGCGGGCGATTTTGAGAACGGATGCGACGCGGGCCGCGTCATCCCCAGGTAGCATAGTCGCCGTGGCGTTGACGGTCAGGCTGACTGAAGCTATATGGGCACCGTCGCAGTTGGGAAGGGCGACCAGCCGAACGACTGACTGTGGCTGTTCAACCTCGTGGGAAGTGAGACAAGATAGAGATTGGCGCGCTACGATGTGGTCAGTATCAGGGTTCTCACGGAGAACAAGTTTTATCGTAGTTTTGGCGGAAGCACTTCTGCCGATCTGCAAGGGAGCGCGTGTTTCAGATCCGGAAGCCGCTTGCCACAGTGGGAGCGAACCTACTTCCGCGATCTCTGGTCCTGCCGTTCCTCCTGCGAGTGCTGCTGAAGCTACTAGGATTGCTGTCAGTGCGCTGACCAGTGGGATGCGGAGGAGCACTGCGACCGCATGGTCGCGCGCACAATTCCGACTCTCAGGGATCATTCTGGCGTGTTGCTCCTGCCTGGATGCAGTCCGGTCGTCGTTCGCCATCCGGATTGGTTGAGCCCGCCAACACCTTCATACCGGTGAAGGACCGGCGGGCTCGATTTGCCCCAAACCGCTGCTCTTGCATTCCTATTGATACAGAGCCTTTATGGCGCCCCAGCTGATGTTCTCGACAGGAGTTGAGCAGTCGTCGAGCCAGAGGTACATTCCGAAGTTCCACGTCTCGTACGTGGTCGGGCAAGCCTTCGTATATGTGCCGAAGAAGTTACCTGTCCCACACATACCGTCGTAGAAGCCGGTACCTTCACGGATGATGATGACGAGACCAGACAGACTGCCGGCGCAGAACTCACCCTCGTCCAGGAGCTGGTTGTTGTTCGTGTCCTCGACCTGAATCTCAAGCGTCAAGACACCCGTCATCGTGCCGCCGTTCGTGTCGTCGATGATGTCGATGGTACTCATCTCCGGCAGACCGTGGCTCGTATCGAAGTAACCCTTCCAGTACCCCGGGGTACCTGCGGTGTAGTTGCCAGCGTAGAAGGTGTCCCAGATGTGCTGGTACCTGAGGACCGGATCCGTCGGCCAGCCGTCATCAGGAACGACGATTGTCCAGGAACCGTCAACAATGTCCCCGCCCGGGTCCATGGCACCCGTGAAAGTCGGGGGGCTGTCCATGAAATCACCATTGCCCACGCCGAAGAACCAGATGAAGATCTCGTCCTGGGCGCATGCCACCGTCGCCAGCGCGAGAATCGCGATAACGATCACCAGTGCGCGCATTGTACTCTCCTTTGGCTTTGCCCCTTGCGAGGCTCCCAGTGGTTTCTATGTACTTCTCTTGGTTCGCTACTTGTAAAGAGCCTTGATCATACCCCAGGATGAATCCTCAACGGGGCTACCGCAGAACTCCGACGAGAACTGGCCCATGAACATGACTGAATCATCAAGAGGCGGGTTGACGAAGTTGAAATTGCCCGCACTCATCGAGCCGTCGCCGCAATGGTCGGTGAAGAAGCCCGTGCCGTCGTCGGGGCTGAGAATAAACGTCCCCGCTATCTGGTTGTTGCGGTGCTTCTCGCTCTGATCAAGGATCTCGTCCGCGTACCAATCGCGCATCATGATGACGAACGAGATGTCCCCGCTGACGCATCCGGCAGGAGATGTGAGATCGAAACTGAACGTCGGGGCGGTCGGCAGAGTCAAACCACTGAAGTACCCGAACCAGGACTGAGCACCCGCCGTATTGTCGTAGTTATCGACAAAGAACGTGTCCCAGATGTAGTCGAACCTGGCAGTGCTGTCCGCCGGATCGGGCCAGAGAGAGTCGTCGATCTGAAACTCCCAGGTACCCGAGACGCCAAACAGGAAGGTGCCGCTGTACACAACCGGACTCTTCATCAGACTGCCGAGCCCACTCGCGCCGAACGTATAGCTATCGGCGGCCGCAGGTGCGACGGTGAAGAGAACAAGGCTCAGTACAACAGCCACAAAGATGATCTTCCTCATAGGGACACGCTCCTTTCCAGCATGTTGCCCGTCACGTTGCTTGCGTGCGATTCTATTGCGTACTCGACGACGCTGATCCCGGAACCAGAGCATCGCATCACATAACCCCGATACAAACCACTGACGGATACCTTCGAATCACCGTCAGAAGTGGGGTCGACTACGACACCTCTGTCCGAGTACGTCAAGGCAAGCTTCCACAGTTCCCAAGTCATATCTTACTACATTCTGATTCATAGGTCAACAGTCTTTCAGTACTGTTGACACATTCTGGGATGTCTTGGGTGAGTACAGACGTGTGACATATTGGGCTATCGTAAGGTATAGCCAACTAGCACGTCTCCCAAGCCGCCTCCAGGCTTCTGGACCGTACGGGAACGGCGGGAGAGATGGACGGGGCAGGTGTGGCTCGTCTATAATCGTCGTCTTCCGGGCAGATGAGTACGGTGTTGGATAGGGGGCAGATCGCTCCACGGGCAGGGGAGATGGAAGGCGATGATCGGCGTGGGCGGCGGACAACAAGATCACGAGGTGAGCGCGCGTAGAATCTTCATCGCTGCTTTCGCTCTCTTTATTGTCGCATGGCTTCTTCGCGCTCTCTATGTGGGCCACCTTCAGGCAAGCCCGCTTGCTCATTGGCCGATGCGTGATGAACTGTACCATGTGGAGTGGGCTCGCGCCCTTGCGTCCGGGGACTGGCTGGGATCACATGCTTTCTTCAGTGCCCCGCTCTATCCGTACATCCTCGGCATACTGCTGAGAGCCTCTGATGGAAGTCTGACGATCGTGCGCCACATTCAGGCGGTCTACGGATCACTCGTGCCGGTTCTCACCTATCTGGTCGGGCGCCGCGTTGCCGGTGAACGTACCGGTCTCGTCGCCGGTCTGGTCGCCTGCTGCTACCCGTTTCTGATCTACTTTGACAACGAGCTCCTCATTGTTTCGCTCATC
>JAUWBY010000366.1 GCA_030609605.1 Candidatus Eiseniibacteriota bacterium | reverse complement strand
CACGGTGGCCCCATCGACGTCCTTCGCGGGCGGGATTCCCTCCAGAACGTCGCTCGGAATCCCATGCGGAAGAGGCTCCAGGGCTATGATGCCGTGAACTGACGGATCGGCCCCCAATGCCGCGATCAGCTCGGCCACCTCCGTGGCTGAGCTGTCGCCGGAAAGCGTAGACAAAACGACGTTCACTCCACGCTTGTTTCCGGCCTTCTGGATGCTCAACGAGTAGATCTCCGAGGCTGGATCGTCCCCGACCTGAACAATGGAGAGCGTTGGAACAACACCGCGATCTCTCAACGCCGTCGACCGCACGCTCACCTCTTCACGTATCTCAGCGGCAACCGGTCTTCCCTTGAGGATCCTCGTCTCCAATCAACCCCTCCTTGCGAACGCGGTCCAGCACTGCGCGAACGCGGTCCAGCGCTGCGCGAACGCCATCCAGCACTGCGCGAACGCGGTCCAGCGCTGCGCAAGTGTGCGCTAGCACTGCGCAACGATTCGCTTGATCTCGCGTGCGGCCCCAGTCACCTCGTCGGCATCGATCAACACCGCGTTGAGCTCCACATCCCCGCCGGCGACCTCGAACCGCTGCGGAAGCTGAGTCAGGAACCGGGCGATCGAGAGCTCTTTTCTCACACCTATGACGGAATCAGCGGGACCCGTCATCCCCACATCTGTGATGTAGGCGGTATGCCCCTCAAGAATCCGCTCATCTGCCGTCTGTATGTGGGTGTGCGTACCGAGTACGGCTGTGGCCCGCCCAGCCAGATGCCATCCGAGCGCCAGCTTCTCCGCTGTCGCTTCAGCATGCATGTCGACTACGACAATGGGCGCTTGGCGTCTGAGCCCCTCCACGAGTTCGCTCCCCACGCGGAATGGACAATCGATACCCTGCATGAAGATACGCCCCTGCAGATTCACTACGCCCACGGGAATCCCTCCCCGCGTGTCGAACAGACCGTGTCCCCTCCCCGGCAGTCCCGGTGGATAGTTGGCAGGTCTGAGAACCCGCTCGTCAGCCTCCAGAAGTGGAATGACGTCTCGCCTGTGCCACGTGTGGTTCCCACCGGTGATGACATCAGCGCCCGCCCTGAAGATATCGGCTGCTGTTTTCTCGGTGATTCCCAAGCCTCCGGCCGCGTTTTCGCCATTCACGATCGTGAAATCCACACCGTGCGTGCCTACGAGCTCGGGCAGAAGCGTTGCCAGCCCATCCCGGCCGGGCTTTCCGACGATGTCCCCGATGAAAAGAACCCTCAAACAGGGATCCCCCTTCCGAAACTACTTGGCGTAGTCGACCGCTCGCATCTCCCTCAGGACAACGACCTTGATCTGCCCAGGGTACTTGAGCTCAGCCTCGATTTTCCTGGCCACTGCCGAGGCAAGAACCTCAGCGCGCGCATCATCGATCTTCCTGTGCTGAACCATGATCCGTATTTCGCGACCCGCCTGGATAGCAAACGATTTCTCGACGCCCTGGAAGGAATCTGCGATCTGCTCGAGCTTCTCAAGCCTCTTGATGTAGGTCTCCAGAGTCTCACGCCTGGCTCCAGGCCGCGCGCCGGACACAGCGTCGCCGGCCTGAACCAGAACAGCTATGGTCGAGGTCGGCTCGACATCTTCGTGGTGCGACTCGATCGCGTTCACGACGATATCGTCTTCCCCGTAGCGATGAGCGAGCTCCGCCCCCAGCGCGGCGTGCGTTCCTTCCATGGACTGATCGACCGCCTTGCCGATATCGTGAAGAAGCCCCGCTCTTTTCGCCGTGGTCACGTCCAGGCCTAGTTCGCCCGCCATCAGGCTGCAGAGATAGGCGACCTCCTTCGAGTGCTGCAGCACGTTCTGTCCGTAGCTCGTGCGATACCTCAGTCGGCCGAGTAGTTTCACCATCTCGGGCTTGAGATCGTGAATGCCGACGTCGAGCGC
>JAUWBY010000018.1 GCA_030609605.1 Candidatus Eiseniibacteriota bacterium | reverse complement strand
AGGCGTGGTTTGTCACCTCTGTATCGTTTGCGCATCAAGATAGCCCTGCAGAATTATCGACGCTGCAATCTGATCGACCCTGCCCTTCCTCCCCCGCTTCCGCTCCCCCTTCTCCTTCATCACACGCTCGGCCTCGGCACTCGAGAGACGCTCGTCATGGAGCACGATTCGACAGCGGCTTGTGTCTTCCAGTCTCACCGCGAGTTCCCTTGAGCGCATCGCCCGATGCCCGATGCTTCCGTCCATGCGGATGGGGTAGCCCACAACGATCGTGTCGACCCCGTGCTCTTCGGCAAGATCGCCTATATGCCTCGCCGCGGCGGAATCACCGAGCCCTTCCAGCGTATCGAGAGATGCCGCGAGAGATCTGTTCTCGTCACTCAGGGCGACCCCGATGCGCACCTCTCCCGGGTCGATGCCGAGTACCCGGCCGGTCTCGCCCTCGGGGTGGCGAAGAAGAGCAAGGAGGTGTGCAAAGCCGTCGGGCATCGGAGCCGCAAATTCAACGCGAGCTTCCGTCATCGGGTGTGTGAACTCAAGACGGCGTGCGAAGAGAGCCTGGTGAGTTGCTCGATCGTTTGTCCGCTTCGCCTGACGACGGTAGTGCGGTGGGACGTCCCCGAATGACGGGCGGACACCCCCGTAGTCGGCATCACCGATAACCGGACGATGGATGTGCGACATGTGAACACGAATCTGATGTGTCCTGCCGGTCTTGAGGTCGATCTCTATGAACGCAGCGTAAGGAAACTGCTCGCGCACGCGCCATTCGGTTATCGCGGGGCGCCCGTCCGACACGACACCCATGCGTTTCCTGTCGGACCGGCGCCTTCCGATCGGCTCGGCGATCGTACCCGCGCTTTCCTCCATGACGCCCCACGTGAGTGCCAGGTAGGTCTTCCGGATCTCCCTGGCCTCAAACATGGCGGTCAGCCTGCGATGCGACTCGTTCGTCTTCGCCACGATGATGAGCCCCGACGTATAGCGATCGAGACGGTGAACGATGCCCGGCCGGAGACTCCCACCTACCGAGGACAGCCGGACACCGCGACCAACCAGCGCGTTTACGAGTGTACCCGAGTACGAACCGGGAGCAGGATGCACAACCATGCCCGCGAGCTTGTTGATGACGAGCAGGTGTTCATCTTCGTAGCAGATGTCGAGTGGGATGTCCTCGGGCGCTGCCGATAGGTGCTCCAGCTCAGGGACATCAACCTCGATCCGATCTCCCGGGACGACGGTGTCGGACGGCTTCACCACCTTACCGTTCAGCGTCACGAAGCCGGACGATATGATATCCTTGGCCCTGGTGCGGGACATGTCGGGGGTATGCGTTCCGATGTAATGATCCAGCCTGTCAGAAGGAGCATCACCGGGAACTATCAATACGATGCGTCTTTGCATCAGCTCTCCCGGTTGTCTTCCGGTGCTGATTCAGACTGTGGATGCGCCAAGAAGATGAGATGGAAAGCTAGAATCGTGACGCCGATGGTTATTGCGCTGTCGGCGGCATTGAAAGCCGGCCAGCGGAGCGAATCGATACCGATGTCAAGGAAATCCACAACCGAGCCGACCCGGATCCGATCGATCAGGTTTCCGATTGCGCCGCCCAGGATGAGGCCGAACGATGCCCGCTCCCACTGCCGCATTCTCGCAATCTCGCGTCTGAAGAGGATAATAGCGATCGAGGCTGCGGCGGAGACGATGATGAACGCGATGCGCCCATCCTTGAACAGACCGAAGGCGGCCCCTGAGTTCTGCGTTCTCGTGAGGCGTACGACCGAGCCCAGGATATCAATTGAAGCCCCCATGCGCATCGAGTAGACAACGATCGCTTTGATGACCTGGTCAAGCATGACAATGACGGCGGCGATCAGAAACATGACCGATGTGCGCCTTGTCTGTCTGCCCGCTGCGTCTGTGATGAGCCCACCTCCCTCATCGACGCTGGGAGGACTCGCCGCATTCTCGGCGGATCTACTCCTTGTCGTGATCGAGGTCCCCATTCTCCTCCGCCTTCTTGCACTCTATGCACAGGCGAGCGTGCGGGACAACCTCGAGTCGCGGCTTCTTGATGGCCTTTTCGCACACCATGCATTTGCCGTACGTCGCGTCAGCGATGCGTGCCAGAGCCTCATCGATGTGATAGAGCAAGCGTCCCTCGGATGAAGCCATCTGATATGCCTTCTCCCGCTCCTGTGCGTCGCTCGCCTGGTCCGCCATGTGAACGGAATAGGCGGACAGATCGCCCGCTGCATTGCGCTGAGACTCATTGAAGATCTTGTCCTCGAAGTATCCCAGCTCCTTCAGGAGTTTCACCCGCTCCTCAATGAGCCTCTCCTGGAAGTGCTTGATATCCTTCTTGTTCAACTCATCACCTCCACCGTGCAAGTTCCCGGGGCTAGGCCGACTGCGCCTTTTTCACACGCTCGACCGCGATCCAGGCTTCCTCGCCGTTGACATCCCATTCCCGCCCCAGCTCGCCCGCTTCCCTTCCCTCTGTGAGGCCTTCTGCAAGGGTCTCACCTGATATCCGGGAAGCGAAGCGTTCCACAGCCTTTGTCAGACGCGGACCAGCCTCGTAGTAGACGTTGATCCTGTCCACCACTTCGAAGCCGGCCTCCTTCCTCATGAACTGTATCTTGTTGACCATCTCGCGCGCGAACCCCTCATCCACGAGCTCACCCGTGAGCTCGAGATCAAGACCCGCCGTCAGGGCGCCATCTGCCTGCACGGCCAGTCCGGCCCGCCCTTCTGTCTCTATCTCCACATCGCCAGGTTCGATGACAACCGTCTCCTCACCAAGCGCCACGCTCACGTGTCCGCCCCCCGCAAGAGCATTCACATCTTCCTCAGCGAGTGCGCGAATGGCCTCCGCAACCTGGTTGACGTTCTTCCCATGCTTCGGTCCAAGAACCGGAAAGATCGGTGATGCCTTGAGTGCCGCCAGTGTGCCCGCTTCGGCCCACTCCAGGCTCTTGACGTTGAGCTCTGCCAGAATCAGCTCCTCGAGCGCCTCGACACCGGACCTGGATGCCCCGGGAACACCAGAGACAAGGATTCTGGAAAGCGGCTGTCGCACCTTGATGCCGGAGACGTTCCTCGCGGCACGCCCGAGAACAACGATCGCTCTCGCCAGTCCCATGTCGGCCTCCAGCTTCTCGTCTATGATGCCGTCAGGAACAGACGGGAACGCGCACAGGTGCACGCTGTCCGCCGTGCAGCCGTGGACACGAGCCATGACCTCATCTCCGGTGCCCTCACAGAGACTCCGATACACGGCCTCCGAGATGAGTGGTGCGAACGGCGCCATCATTCTCGATGCCGTCAGGAGAACATCGAAGAGCGTCGCATAGGCCGCACGCTTGTCCTCGTCCATCTCTCCCTTCCAGAACCGCGCCCTGGAGAGCCGCACGTACCAGTTGGATACGTCCTCGAGCACGAACTGCTGGAGTCTGCGAACAGCTTTGGTGATGTCGTAGCTCTCCATGGCCAGAGTGACGGCGGCCACGGTCGAATAGAGGCGGGACAGGATCCACCGATCCATCGTCGGCCGTTCGGAGAGCGGTGCATCATGCTCGCTGACATCGAATCCATCGATGTTCGCATAGAGGGAAAAGAAGCTGTAGGTGTTGCGGAACGTCCCTACCACTTTGCTTGCCGTCTCGGTCACGCCGGCCAGATCGAACCGTGTCGGAACCCACGGCGGGCTGGTCGCCATCATATACCACCTGAGGGCGTCTGCTCCGTCTCTCTCCATTATCTCAATCGAATCGACGATGTTGCCGACGCGCTTGCTCATCTTCTTGCCGTTCTTGTCGAGCACCATGTCGTTCACGATACAGCGTTTGAATGACGAGGTGCCGGAGACAATCGTCGAGATGGCAAGCAGTGAGTAGAACCAGCCCCTCGTCTGATCGACTCCCTCTGCGATGAAGTCGGCCGGGAAGCTCCTCTCGAACTTGTCGACGTTCTCGAACGGCCAGTGCCACTGTGCGTACGGCATACTGCCGGTGTCAAACCAGCAATCGATCACCTCTGGTGTTCTGGTCATCGAACCTTCGCACTTCAGGCACTTGAGACGCACATCATCAATCATGGGTTTGTGAAGGTCGAGCTCACCCTCGGGTAGTTCGACCGCCCGACCCTTCAACTCCTCGATGCTGCCCACGGCGTCCATCGCTCCGCACTCGTCACAAATCCAGACGTTGAGGGGCGTGCCCCAGTACCGGTCGCGCGAGATGGCCCAGTCCACGTTGTTCTCGAGCCAGTTGCCGAGACGGTTTAGGCCTATCTCCTTCGGGTGCCAGTGGATCGCCCGGTTGTTTTCTATCATCGCGTCCTTGAACTGAGTTGTCCTGAGGTACCACGAATTCCGGGCGTAGTAGACGAGAGGGGAATCACACCGCCAGCAGAACGGATACGTGTGAACCACGGTGCTCCGCTTGTACAGGAGCCCACGTGCCTTGAGGTCTTCTATGATGAGAGGATCGGCGTCTTTGATGAACATGCCGGCCCACGGAGTTATCTCCTCCGTGAATCGCCCTGTGCCATCCACCGGCTGCAGGAACGGCAGAGCGTTGTCCCTGCCGACGCGATTGTCGTCCTCACCGAACGCCGGAGCAACATGCACGATGCCGGTCCCGTCCTCCAGCGTGACGAAATCACCTGCAATCACGTAGTGACCCCGTTCGTCGAACGGCACGAAGCTGAAGAGCGGCTCATACTCCGTTCCCAGGAGATCCGCGCCCGTCTTCTTTTCCACGACTTCCCAGGCGCGACCTTCGTCGGCGGCTCCGCCGTCGGTCTGATCTGCCCCCCTGCCGGAGCCGTCGCTGCTTTCCAACACAGGCAGAAGCGCCTCGGCGAGAACCAGCCTCTCCTCACCGTTGTCGACGACGACGTACGTCTCATCCGGTGCAACAGCGATGGCCACATTCGAGATGAGTGTCCACGGTGTGGTCGTCCAGACCAGGAACGAGGTCGCCTTCTCCCCCTTGAGCTTCATTCGGACGAAGATCGAGGGATCCTCGGTGTCTGCGTAGCCCTGTGCCACCTCGTGGCTCGATAGCGGCGTTCCGCATCGGGGACAGTACGGAAGTATCTTGTGCGCCTGGTAGATGAGACCGCGATCCCACATCAGTTTGAGGATGTGCCAGATGGATTCGATGTAATCATTCGAGCACGTGATGTACGGATCTGTCAGGTCGACCCAGTACGCCATCCGCCCGGTGAGTTCCTCCCACTCTTCCTTGTAGGTGAAGACGCTCTGGTGGCACTGCTTCACAAACTCGCTGATGCCGAGCTTCTCAATGTCCTCCTTGTTCTCGAGGTTGAGCCGTTTCTCCACCTCGATCTCCACGGGCAGACCGTGCGTATCCCAACCGGCCTTTCGCTCAACCTGATAGCCGGACATCGTTTTGTAGCGGCAGACGATGTCTTTGATGGTTCTGGCGAGCACATGATGAGTTCCCGGGTGCCCGTTGGCGGTGGGAGGACCCTCGAAGAAAACAAAGCGCTCGGCGCCCTCGCGGGCACTCACACTCTGTTCGAATATATGATCGTCGTCCCAGAACTTGAGCACCTCGCGCTCTAGCTCGGGAGCCGTCATGCTTCTTGGAAACTCTCTGAACCCCATATGTGTTCCTTGCCTTCGCCGTTCGGACCGGGATGCCCCGGCACGATCGCGCGGAACCTCTACATCTTCTCGATAAGCCTGAACACGAGCTGTGTCAGCTTGGGCTCGGTCGCTCGCGCTACTTTGAGGATCTCCTTGTGGCTTGCCGGCTCCAATGCGTCCGGAAGACACAGATCCGTAACCACGGCGAGCCCGACCACCCTCATCTTTCCATGGATGGCGACGATATTCTCGGCGACCATCGACATGCTCACTATGTCTCCACCGATCATGCTGAGGAAACGATACTCGGCAGCCGTCTCAAGACACGGACCGGCCACGCCGACGAAGACACCCTTCTTGAGCGGGATCTGCTCCTCAAGCGCAATCTGCTCAGCGAGCTTGACGTACTCCCTGTCGTACGGCTGCGACATGTCGGGGAAACGCGTGCCCAGCGAGTTGTCGTTCGGGCCGATGAGCGGATTGTCACCCGTCAGGTTGATCTGGTCGACGATGGCGATGATGTCACCTTTCTCCTGGAGAGGGTTCATGCCGCCGCCAGCGCAGGTCAGGATCAGCTTCTTCGCTCCAAGCGCGCGCAGCACGCGGATCGGGAAGGTGACCTCCTGCATTGTGTAGCCTTCGTAGTAGTGAACGCGGCCGTTCATAAGAGCGACGCGCTTGCGGCCAATCTTGCCCAGCACGAGTTCGCCGGCGTGTCCTTCGACACCCGACTGGGGGAAATACGGGATCTTGTCGAACGGAATCACGGCGTCAACGGTCATCAGGCTGGTGAGCTTCCCGAGACCGCTCCCGAGAACGACTGCCACCTGTGGCTTGACCTCGCTCTTCTTCCTTATGTAGCCGACAGCCTTCTCGATCTTTGCGACGAGTGTGAGTTCCCTTGCCATGCTGCTTCCTCCAATGTCAAAGTCTTCCGCTGCACTGCGGAGGCCTCTCGTTGCCGAGAGGTGTCTCGCCCCTGATCTGTATTTCTCTTACTCCTGCCTACTGAAGCCGCGCCGCCGCCTGATAGAGCGTCGATACCACGAACATCCTGACAAGCCCGATTCCGAAGAAGACCACGATAGGAGTGAAATCGATGCCCGATTGGCACAGAAACGGAAGCGCGCGGCGTATGCGGTAGAAGAGCGGCTCCGTTATGCTTCTCAGGAAAAGGACGACGGGATGCACCGAACGTGGCGCTACCCAGGAGATGACCACCACGGCCAACACGCAGTATGAATAGATCCTGAGGACGACATTCAGGATCGATGCGACAGCCGCCAGGAAGTTGCTGGCAACAAACACACGTCTATCCTCGCTCCCCAAAAATGGCTCTTCCGACTCTGACTATTGTGGCGCCCTCTTCGATCGCCACCTCGAAGTCGTTCGTCATGCCCATAGAAAGGTGGTCCATCGCTACACCAGGAATCACTCGCCCCTCGACCTCGTCCCGGATTCCCCTGAGCATCCTGAAGCAGGGTCTGACGTCGTTGGGATCCGAAAGGAAGGCCCCCACGGTCATGAGCCCCATCACCTTGAGCCCGGGAAGAGTGGACATCTCGTCGAGCGCTTCAAGCACGTCGCCAGGCTCGAGTCCGAATTTCGACTCCTCGCCGGACGTGTTCACCTCGACGAGCACACTCGCTTCCGAGCCGGCAACCGCACAGCGAGTCGATATCTCCCGGGCGAGACGCACACTATCGACCGATTCGATCACATCGAAGAGCTCGAGCGCAGCCTTGACCTTGTTCGTCTGCAGGTGCCCCACGAGGTGCTTCTCAACCGGGGGCAGCTCCGGAAACTTGCGTGCTCCTTCCTGGATGCGGTTCTCACCGACGCAGCAGACCCCAGCCTCAATAGCCTCCACGATGCGGGGGATATCGATCGTCTTCGTGACCGCCACGAGCTTGATGTCCGCAGGATCCCGGAGGGCCCGTTCCGCTGCTCGATCGATGCGTTCCATCACATCACGGACATTATCACGTATCGCCACGGTTCCTACCTCTTGGACGCCTCCGGTCACCAGCCATAGAACTACATAGTATATTCCCCATTTGGTCGTCCGGCAACGCAAAACCGCCGCATCCACCTTGAAGGACGCGACGGCCGGCGACACCCCGGGATCGTGGTCGAAACTCCCGCTATACACGCTCTGGTTCGGCCTCCCCCGGGTCGAAGCAGACCCTGCACCGCGCTTCATACGTCTCGGAGGCCCCAACGATGACGCGCTCATCGCTCCTGATGATCCTCTGCGTCCGGTTCGCCGGTCTGCCGCACTTCATGCAGACCGCGAGCGTCTTCGTTATGTACTCCGCAACCGCGAGGAGCTGCGGAATCGGCTCAAACGGCCTCCCAAGGTAGTCCTGGTCGAGGCCGGCGACGATGACCCGGACACCCCTGTCCGCCAGCTGTTCGCAGACGGCGGGAAGCTCCTTGCCCATGAACTGGCCCTCATCGATGCCGACAACGTCTGTGGTCTCATCCACGTGGTCGAGTATCTCAGCAGCGTCTTCCACCCGGATCGACTCGATCCGGCGATCATCGTGGGAGACTATGTTGTCCTCATCGTGTCTGTCGTCCATGGCGGGTTTGAAGGTTACCACCCGCTGTTTGGCGATCTTCGCTCTTCTCAGACGCCGGATGAGCTCCTCGCTCTTGCCCGAGAACATGCTGCCGCAGATGACTTCAATCCAACCTGTGTCGTGAAGATCCCTCATGTCATCCTCCAGGATACTCGAGCGCCTCTTCCTCACCCCTCAGGACGCGCAGACAGCCGAGCGCAAGCGCCTCCAGCTCGTCCTCACCCGGTGCTATCATGATCTTGCCGATGAAACCGACACGATCCGCAAGTCTGCTCATGATGTACTCGGAGTTCGCAAGTCCCCCGGTCATGATCACGGCGTCTACTTTGCCCTCGAGCACCGTCGCCATGGCTCCGATCTCCTTCGCGATCTGATAGATCATGGCGTCCATCACGAGTTCCGCGTCTTTGTCGCCCGCCTGGATTCTTCTTTCCACCTCGCGCGCATCGTTCGTGCCCAGGTACGCGACAAGACCACCGCCACCCATGAGCTTTTTCTTCACCTCAGCCTTGGCAAAGTCACCCGAGAAACACATATCAACGAGTTTCATGATAGGAACGCTGCCTGCTCGCTCGGGCGTGAAGGGACCCGCCGATATCGCGCCGCTGACGTCTGTCATCTTCCCCTGCCGAATCGCCACGACACTCGTGCCGCCTCCCAGATGTGCAACGACAAGGTTGAGTTCGGAGAGTTCGCGCCCCATCTCACGCGCGACGCGTCTGGCGGTCGCCTTGACGTTCAGAGCGTGGGCTATGCTCATGCGCGGGAGTTCGGGCACACCTGAGAACCGCGCCATCGGATTCATCTCATCTACGACAACGGGGTCCACGATGAATGCGGGAACACCCGCCTCACGAGCAGTCTCATACGCCAGCACTGCGCCAAGATTCGACGCGTGCTCGCCGAGGTGACAGTTCTCCAGATCCTCGAGCATCGCATCGTTCACGGCATAGGTCCCGCTCTTGATCGGCCGCATGAGCCCCCCTCTGCCCACTGTCCCGTCGAGTGAGTCGAGAGCTATCCCATGCGCAGAGAGGAAGGCCAGAATCAGCGACTCTCTGTAGTCTCGCTGCTCTGAGATATGCTCAAACTGCGCGAGATCCTCCTTGCTGTGTCTGATCGTGTCCTCGAGGATGCACTTTTCGCCTTCGAAGACCGCTAACTTCGTCGTGGTTGATCCGGGGTTCAGAACGAGAATCCTCTCGTTTGCCAATGTGCTATCTCCTGTTGGTTTCTAAAGACCGTGCCTGCCCAGCCATGCTGCTGTCGTGGCTCGCACCCGATTGCCGCTCGGCTATCTGTGTTGCAATTCGTCGCCGGTTGCCCCGCGGTCATCAGTCCGGCAGTTCCTCGAAACAGTATTTTCCCTTCTTCACCTCAACCACACAACCGACTGCTCCATCAGGATCATGGTCTAGAATCAGGATCCACCCGTCACGCGATGCGGCTTCCAGAAGCTGCATCTTCTGCTCGACGACATCCAGCGGGAAGAGATCCACACCGGCCACATAGGCCCCGCGAAAATGATGCCTGCTTGGAATGAGGTCCGCTGGATAGACGGCGGTTCCTGAAGGCGTCTCGACGACGACCATGATGTGGCCACGGCAGTGTCCGCCGGTCAGGACCGTTGTCACTCCGTGTCCCAGGTCTCGCTCGTCACCGATGAGTTCGAGGACCCCGGCCTCCATGAGTGGAACGTAGTCGTCACGCCGGTACGCAGCAGCGCTTATGACGTCCGGTTCGAGGCCGTCCTCCCACTCGAGTTCGTGCACGAGATATCGCGCGTTTGGAAATGCCGGGATCACCTTGTCGCCATCGTTCCTGGTCGCCCCGCCCGCGTGGTCAATGTGAAGATGCGTCAGGACAACCGTATCTATCTCCTCCGGCTCAACTCCAACAGCCGCGAGCGCCGACTCCACACTGTTGCCTTCCCCTAGTCCGAAGATCTTGCGTTCCTTCTTGCCCAGGCGTGTTCCGAACCCGGTGTCGACCAGGATCTTCGAATCGGGGGTAGTAATGAGAAGCGGCCTGACGGCGAGTCGGATCCGGTTCTGCTCGTCGGGCTCGAGAAGCCTGCCCCAGATGACACGGGGCACGACGCCGAACATCGCTCCTCCGTCGTACAGAAACGTCTCCGCGTCGAGCACTGTCAGCGTAATGTCACCGAGACGCATCGGCCCCCCTGGACAAGAACCGGTTCTTCCGCCGCCTCCAGGCAAACAACGAGCCCCATCTACCCACCGCCCCCTCCCGGAAACCACTCGGAACGCTAAGAGCAACACCTGTCGTCGGTTGCGGCGCCCGCGTCTGGAGAACGGGATTGTACCGGGCCAAGAAAGGCTGCCAATTCGGATGTTAGCACGCTCGTGGTGGCGGGTCAAGCAACCCCGCACGACGTGGAGGTCATATTGCCTCGCTATGGTGAGACGGCTCCGTCTCCAGCCAGCCGAAAACGCTTGACGAGAAAGAGGTCTGGTGGTATTCTTGCTTTGTAGTCAGGAAGTCCTACCTGCTGGCGCGGCGCCTGCTTGAAGGGAGGTGGCCCCCCGATCAACTGCCAAACACTGTTTTCTCGTCGTCATCTCAACCCGTGCAGACAGAAGGGATGGAGGATCATGAGAGTATTAGCTATTGCTCTTCTCGTTCTGGCACTCGCTGTGCCGGTCGCGGCTCGTGACATCGGCAACGCCACCGTCACGCTTCTTTCGCCGACCATGGTGAGTCCCGGCAACACCTACATGTTCGTGTTCTTCGTTCAGAATGCATCACCGGACGCTGAGTGGATCACGAATGTTGAGATTCACTTCCCCTTCGGTGCGGGCACCTTCGCGAATCAGGCCACAATGGGCTACACGTTCATCGCCACCGGCCGTCCAAGCTGGACGATGACCGTCGCCCCCACCGTACCAACCGCCATCTGGGCCGACAACAATGGCGGCTACGGTGAGATCTACAGCACCGAGGGCACGGACGTATGGGTCGACGTAACTCTCCCGGCCGTGATTACCAGCACGCAGATCCAGTGGGAGCTCTGGGGCGACCTCTTCGGATCCGAGCCTCACTACGCGACCGGCTTCATCGATGTCATTGTCACAGCCGTCGAGCAGCAGACTTGGAGTGCCATCAAGTCCCTGTATCGCTAGACCCGCGCTGCTCTGGACGCACTTCTTAAGCACACAGTGGGAAGGCCCCGACCGCCAAGCGGCCGGGGCCTTCTCCGTACGTGGTGGAGGCGGCGGGAATCGAACCCGCGTCCGAAAACGGCTCCACTCGGATCTCTACATGCTTGTCCCTTTGTTTGAATCTCACCCGTCCGGTCTCCAAAGGGCAGGATACCAGTCGGGCCAGTCGCTGTAGAATCTCGCTTCCTCACCCAGCAACACAGTTCGGAAGCCAGCTCGTGTGAGCGACGCCCCATCCCGACCCCACGAGCAAGACCGGGTGGGACGACGTCTGCCTTATTTAGCAGGCGTATGCCGGTGTGTAGTCGGCAGTTGAAAAGTTCCCGCCTGTTTTACGAGGTAACGGGACCTCGGCATGCCATCCGGGCTTCTCTCGTCCCCGTCGAAGCCAGATCGCCCCCATCTTCGACTTTCAATGAGCGTGGCCTGATCAGGCCTCACTACTATCAATCTACCCATTCTCGGGCATCCTGTCAATGACCGCACCTGCTCCACACAGCTGTGGACACTGCCACCTACCCGCACCGAGCGTGAGACCGCTACTTCTTAGCCTTGAACGGGAAGTACTCCTCGTCCTCATCCTCGTGGACGATCGGCCCCTCGAATGCCGTCTCGATCTCAACCGGATCAGTGAGAGTGGGATCATATTCCACGATCGCCGTATTGCTCCGAACGTATGTCGTGAGACTGACAATGCCCTCGACTCCGCTGATCATTCCTGCGAAGCCTCTCGACTTGCCGCGACACGTCAGTCCATCAACGGTGTACTCCACGCTCGCGACGACCGCCGGCCGCTTCTCAACGAACTCGACCACAAGCGTAGGGACGCGGTATGCGCCCATCGTAGCAAAGGCCACCAGAATGAGAAGGAGTATGGCTGCGGGAATGACAATGACTTTCTTCATGCGATGTCTTGCCCCTCTACTTGCCGAACAGTGTGAGCTCCAGCGCCCCCTTCTCGGGGCAGACCTCAACGCATTCCAAGCAGTTCGTGCAGTTGCGTGCGGTCACTTCGTCCGCGGTCGCGACAGGAATTCCGTGGGGACACGCTTCATCGCAAATCCCGCAGTCGGTACACAGACCAGGATTACGCCTGAGTCTCAGGAACCCCGCGCGACTCATGGGATCCATGACGGCGCTGAGCGGACAGAGGTAGCGGCACCACACCATCGGAACGAAGAACGCGGCGACCAGCACACCGATGCCTATGAAGATGCTGAACCAGAGAGTCTCATGACCCTGGAATCCGGTGAAGATAATGTAGAACGGGTCGTACGCTCTGAAGCCCAGATGGCCCTGCCACACGGTCCAGGTGAGACCGAGCACAAGGACAAGAACAACGTACTTGAGATTGAGCAGAATGCGGTCGACGGCGATGGGCGGACGGACATAGCGACCGAAGACCTTCCGGCCGGCCTTCCCTATCCACTCCTGGACCGTCCCCAGCGGACAGACCCACGAGCAGAACGATTTCTTCGTCACGAATGTCAGAGCCACAAGCGAAACGAAAAGCGCGACGTGAAGCTCATTCATGGCGCAGGTGTAGGTCTTGTAGCGCAGTAGCGAGTAGAGCGCCACGAATCCTGCGAAAGGACAGTAGGTCTCACAGGTCGAGGCGGTCAGCCCCATCGCCCCCCGTATCATGACCGCAACTACGCCCGCCAGAAAGAGCGTTTGAACAATCGTCCGGAGTACTCGCATCTAACCTCCTATCCCATCATGGCACAAGGCCTCGATATCACGCACAATTGTGTCCCAGCAGTACTTCTGCCTCATGACCCCTCTGTAGTCCTTGTCTCTGTACGCCTGTGCTTCCTGGATGAAGAGGTCGATCTTCTCGGAAATATGTGCCGGGGCTGTTGACGTCGTCATGAGCTCCGGACACAGCGGTCCTACCACCTCGGGATTGGCCCCGGCCGGTGTAGCAATGACCGGAAGATTGCAGGACAGCGCTTCAATCGACACAATGCCGAACCCCTCGAGTTTCTCAGTCGGCAACACGAATGCATTGGCTGCCTGGTAGTACTTAATCAGTAGATCATCCGGGACGAATCCCAATAGAGTGACAACATCGGTCATGTTCCTGTCTGCGATCATCTTCTTCAGTTTCTTGTGCAGTGGCCCCTTGCCGGCGACAAAGAGCCGTATGTTCCTATCCCTGTTCCTAGACATGCTCAGCCTCAGTCCTTCAATAAGGTTCTCGAGTCCCATACGATGGGCGAGCCGCCGGACTGTGAACAGGACTATCTCATCATCTTGTATCCCGAGTGCATGTCGAGTCTCTATCTTGTCCTCGCGCGGCGCGTACGCATCGGCATCAATCCCGATCTTGCTCACGAAAAGGTCGCTGCCTCTGACCCATGGAAAGAACCGCGTTATCGTTCTCTTAACATACTCACTCATCACGATCACAGTATCTGCATTCCTGAGAGCGGCGGCCTCTCGCATGTAGCTCACCGGCAACTTGATCGGAAACGACAGAACTTCCCTGACACTCTCAGGCGAGACATCGAACGACGAGATGATCTTCTTCAGCTCGAAGAGGTACTCGTACGTCACCACCGCATGGAATGTGCAGAGAATCCGATGGTCGCGGTTCAGCTTCCTGTGGTTCAAGAGATACGCAGAGTGGAGATTGATGACGTCGAATCTCACCTGCTCGTCCACCTCCACGAATCTCCTTGTGACCTTGGAGGCAACGGAGACGCGCAGCGGACCGGCAGTCCCCGCGCGCACGAATGTGCGGTGGATCCATATCCGCCCGTCGTGCTCATCCCGCGGCAGTGACGCATTGAGTGAGGTTGTGAATATGTGAACATCATGTCCCCTCTTCACGAGCGCTTTCGCGAAGCGGTCCACATAGACTTTCGTTCCGCCGTCCTTCTCGGAAAGAACCCTCGGGATGAATATCGCCCATTTCATCGTGCACACACCTCAGGGATCGCAGTTCTTACGGGTCGAGTTGATTCCGCCGTCGTTCCCAAACACCTGCGGGACACCGTCCCACCGTTCCTCCTACGCCCAGAGACTGTCCAGCGAAACCGCCTGGCCGCGCCTCATGGATTCCTCGGCAGCGAGTGTCACCAGAGTCGTATCAAGCAAGCTCTGGAAGGGAATCGGCATCTGCTCGCCCGACTTCACCGCCTGAACGAACGCAGCCATCTGATCTTTCTGCCCCTTGTCAAGCCCGCCGCCGCCGATCTTGCGTCGTTTCAGCCCTTCGAACAGAACCACCGACTCGAAGTTGTGAAGCTGGCCGGTCCGCCCTCCCCCGTGTATCTCGATGTATTCCTTCGGAAGTTTCGTTCCACCCTGCGTGATGTAGAAGAGAGTTCCGACGGACCCGTCGCCGTAGTTCACCATCACCATCACGTTGTCGGAATCGTCCGGCGACGCCGTGTCGGGTCGCAATGGCGTGGCATACACGGAAACAGGACTGGCCCCTGTCAGGAAGGCGAACACGTCAAGGAAATGCCCTGCCTCACCCGCAAAACGAGACCCCTCGGTCCGATCCATATACCATGATCCCGCATCCATCTGTCCCGCATGGACTCGGTAGTACATGACGAGCGGACCCTTGCAGCTCTCGAACGCTTCTGCCAGCGCTCGCACCGTCGGGGAGAAACGACGATTGAAGCCAACCTGCAGACGATCGTTTCCCGACTCCACCACGGCGCGGCGCACCTTCTCCAATCCATCGAAATCGATCGCAAGCGGCTTCTCAACGAAGACGGCCTTGCCCGAGCGCAAGGCCTCATCTGTGAACGCCGGGTGTGATGCGTGGCGAGTGGCGATGATGACGGCGTCCAGATCCGAGGCCTCAAGTAGCTTTCGGTAGTCCGTGCCGGTTCTCTCGAATCCGAACTTGCGAGCCGCATTGGCCCCAGACAGCGGGGTGGCTGTTGCGACCTCCACAAGGCAGGCGTCTTTGTGTTTCGCCAAGTGAGGGAACAGCATGGAAGACGCATAGTTGCCGGCGCCTATGGCGCCGATGCGGACCTTGCCTGACGGCCGCGCCGCCGCTGTCTTCCCCACTGGAGCACGCTTTGTCTCGACTTGGGATTTGTCTTGCGCGGCGTATTCGAACAGGACGCCGGTCCCCATATCACCCTTCCCCACCAGGTCCTGGTAGACGTGCTCGGCTTCGTCAATGGGGAACACCCCCGAGATGATGGAATCCAATACAACACGGCCCTGAGCCACCAGATCCAGGAAGGAAGCCATGTTCCGACGCTCGGTCCAACGCACATACCCGATGGGATAATCGATGCCGCGTTCTTCATAGGTGGGATCGTAGCGTCCCGGGCCATAGGACCGGGAGAATCGGACATCGAGTTCCTTCTCGTAGTAGGCGTTCCAGGCCAGGTCCAGGCGTGTTTTCCCGATGTCCACAACTCTGGCCCTGTCACGAGCCAACTCCACGGCCAACTCGACAGGCGCGTTGGATGACCCCCCCGCACAGATGAATATGCAGTCCGCACCCGCACCACCGGTCATGCTCCGCAGAGTCGTACGCAATGCTGGATCGCTGGGCTCGAACGCGGCGTCGGCGCCCAGCTCGACAGCGGCGTTGTTTCGTTCCCGCGACAGATCGACGCCCACCACGTGGACCCCGGCGGCACGGAGAATCTGAAGTAGAAGCTGCCCGATCAGACCCAGCCCGATGACACAGGCGGTCTCGCCCAACTGCATGTCCGACTGGCGATATCCTTGCATGGCAATCGCCCCGACCGTAGTGAAGGCCGCATGCTTGGGATCGACGCCATCCGGAATGGGCACAACGAGGTTGCTGGGAATGAAGTTGACCTCCGCGTGATTCGCATAGCCCGCCCCCGCGCACGCAACCAGCTGACCGACGCTGAGTCCGCTGGTGTCTTCACCCACACCGACTACTTCGCCGGCAAGGGAGTAGCCGAGAGGAGTCAGCGAATCCAGCTTGTTCATGACCTTGTGATAGACGGCCCTAACTCCCTGCTGTCGCACGCTGTCCAGGACCTTCTTCACCTGATCGGGTCTGGCCTTGGCTTTCTGCACGTACGACATCTTGCCTTCCCGCGCCTTCATCCGTTCGGTGCCGGTCGAAATCAGACTGAACAGAGTTCTGACCAGTACGCCTCCTCGTCGGAGTGCGGGAACGTCGGTATCGCGGACCTTGATCTCTCCGGTCTTGTAGTTCTGTGTGACGTGTTTCACAAGCGGTCCTCTCTCTCCAGTTACTCCTGAACTCGGCACATCACCATTCGGCGCCCAGGTTGAATGCCCTCACGTCAGCGATCTCAGGCGCCGCGGGTTCTCACTGTTCGATGTCCGGTCAGTCCCCAAGCCCAATCAGCATCTCGTGCCTGTCAAGTGACGATTCAACAAAACGGAACTTGCCGTTGGCCGAGCGAGGAATCCGGTCAACATACTCCAGCTTGATTCGAACGACATGTCCCAAGCGCACCCGCGCTTCGTCCAGAACCTGCTTCTCATCCGTGTCGGAGTAGCCGGCGCCGCGGACAATGCGGAGAACAACCTCGTCCACGTTGTCCTGCACGATCTGCGCCTCATCTACATGAACACTGTCCTTGAAAATGTGATCCAGCCGACCGACAATCCGCCCGTCGGGAGTTGCGATATAGTCTTCGACTCGTCCCAAGACTTCATCAACCAGGATCCCACCCCGTCCGCACCTCGACGTCTGATCGAGTGACAGCTTGACACTGTCGCCGATGTCATACCGGATCAGAGGAAAAGCCGGGTTGCCGAACCCTGTACACACGAGGCGCCCCACCTCACCGGGTTTGCACGGAGCATCGTCGCCATTCAAGACCTCGACGAAACTGTGCTCGAGCTTCAGGTGCAGTTCGCCTGCCTCGCACTCAACGATGTTCGCACACATCTCGGTGCTGCCATACCAGTTGAACACATTGCAGTCGAAGACCTCCTCAATCACTGCGCGCTGGAACCCCAGGAGCGTCTCCGAGAACGTGTAGACCGACCGGGGGGCCAGCGTCCCTTTGCCGTGCTTGCGGCAGGCCAATGCCAGAAGGTACACCGACGAGGGGTATCCCCCAAGCATGACCGGAGCGAATGATTCAAGCTCTCTCACATAGTGAGGGAGATTCGTCTCCGTGAGATGATACGATGAGAAGAAGAGGTGGCGATTGACCGCATCATAAACCCAGAAGGGCGGCTTGTCGCGGCCGGGCGCCACCACTGGATGGCCCGCGCAGAACGCGAACTTCTCCTTCCCTCTCAGACTGACGTCACCCCAGGAGTAGTGGATCTCACGAAAGGCGTACTCCCGTTGGAAACAGGATGCGCTAATCGGGAACACCAACGCCTGCCCCGAGGTCCCACTCGTGTGCATCATCACATGCTTCATTCGGTTGAGCCGCGGGTGCACGAGGGCCAGACGGTTTTCTCGTACGGTCTGTTTAGGAAGCACGGGAAGCTCACCGATCCCACATCCATGCCCCCATTCCCGATACTCCTCCCGATCACGGTAGAAGGGAACATCCGCAATCGCGTCCTTCACAAACGACTCCATGGCCTCCCGCTGGTACGCCTCCAACCGCTCATTCTCCCAGTGCTGGGATTCCGC
>JAUWBY010000229.1 GCA_030609605.1 Candidatus Eiseniibacteriota bacterium | reverse complement strand
ATCACTTGCACCTTGAATACGAAGGATATCGTTCTGTTGGAACTCACGTCAAGCAAAAAGGTTGAACCAGAGCAAAACTGCCGATGCCCCAGCACCCGCAAGCGGAGCTCGCCTATGCGGTCACAACCTTGATGAGATTCGTCGTACCCGGCACGTACAGAGGAAGACCGGCCGTGATGACGAGCCGTTCACCCTTCCGGACAAGGCCTGTCTCGAGCGCCAGATGAACCACACGCTCCTCTATCGCTGCATCGCTATCAGCGGCTTCGGCCATGATCGGAACCGTGCCCCAGACCATGGCTAGCTGCCTGTAGGTCTCCAGCCGAGGTGTCGGCGCGATTACCGGCTGTGCTGGTCTGTGTCGTGCCACAAGGCGTGTAGTGCTACCCGTGTATGTGAAGGTGATTATCGCTGTGGCATCGAGCTCTCGCGCCATGCTGCAAGCCGCCCGCGCCACCGATTCCTCCGGCGTGAGGCCGCTCTCCTTGTCATACATCGACAGCCACCGCGCGTGAGGGATGCTCTCTTCTGCGCTTGTGGCGATCCTGCTCATCATCTCCACGGCCTTAACCGCATAGCTCCCAATCGCGGTCTCCTCGGACAACATAACGGCATCGCTCCCGTCGAGGATGGCGTTAGCGACGTCCGTAACTTCAGCTCTTGTCGGCCGCGGACTCATCTGCATTGACATGAGCATCTGTGTCGCCGTGATCACCGGTTTTGCTGCCCGATTGGCCTTCTCGATGATGATCTTCTGGATGCCCGGAACCTGTTCGATCGGAACCTCTACACCCAGATCTCCCCTCGCCACCATCACGCCGTCAACCTCTGCGAGAATCCCGTCGAGTTCATCGAGAGCCTCGCGCTTCTCGATCTTCGCGATGACGGGGATCCGATCAGATGCATCTCCCATGGCTTCCCGGACGACGCGTATGTCGCGTGCGCTCTTCACGAATGAGAGTGCCACATAGTCTACGCCCGCCGCGATTCCGAAGGCCAGATCCAGGCGGTCCTTCTCCGAAAAGGCGGAGGCAGACATGGAACGCTCCGGAAGGTTGATACCCTTGCGTGCCCCCAGCACACCGCCGACTACCACCGTGCAGTCGATCGCCGTCCCGCTGACGCGCTCTACGGCGAGTTCGATGGCCCCATCACCGAGGAGGATTGTGTCTCCCGAATCCACATCTCCAGGCAGCCCCGCATACGTGATGGAGACCTCGCCGGCATCGCCAGGCACATCAAGCGTAGTAAGGGTAAAGGACCGCCCGGGAACGAGCGTGGCAGGACCGTTCGCCAGCGGCCCCGTTCGAATCTTGGGGCCGGCCAGGTCCTGAAGAATGGCTACTGGGTGATCGAGATCGCGGGACGCTTCACGGATGAGGTTGATGACGGCTCCGTGCTGGTCCTGAGTTCCGTGCGAGAAGTTGAGGCGGGCAACGTCCATGCCCGCATCGATCAACCTACCGATGCTCTCGCGTGAATCGCTCGCCGGTCCTATCGTGCAGACTAGCCGCGTTCGTCTCATCCGCTCTTTCTTTCCTCCGCCCGAGCTTCACGGCGTTCGCAGTGTCCAAGGTGACGGCCGTCGGCGTCGCCAACAGCATTCCGCTTCATCTACTCGTTCCTTACCTCGGACATGAGTTCCTTGCCGGTCCTGGCAGACAGGATTCTGAACTCCTCCCGCACGAACTCGTCATTGTCTTTGATCTCGATCGCGTGTTTGGTCTCGCGCTCCAGTCGACGGAGGCGACTGTCCTTCTCCGTAAGGATATGAACTGCCACCTCCGGAGCGACCTCCAGATCGAGTTTCCTGTCATGGCGCCCCGTCACGATCCTCCGGACCGCTCTTTCGATGGCCAGCATGGTCGCATCCATCGACGGGACCTTGCCGGTGCCGTCACAACACGGGCAGGCGTCGCTGTAGAGATGCAGAAGGGTCGGACGCACCCGCTGCCGTGTCATGCGCAAAAGGCCGAGGTCCCCTATCGGGAAGACCTTGCTGCGGGCGCGGTCTCTCGCCAGGACCTTCTTCAGCTCCTGTAGGACCTTGTTCCGGTTGCCCTCCGACTGCATGTCGATGAAGTCCACAACAATGATCCCACCGATATCCCGAAGCCTCAGCTGTCTGCCGATCTCGCGTGCGGCCTCCATATTCGTGCGCAGGATGGTCTCTTCCTGGTTCTTCTTTCCCGTATAGCGACCTGTGTTGACATCGACCGAGATAAGGGCTTCGGTGTGGTCGATAACTATGTAGCCGCCCTTCTTGAAGTAGACCTTGCGGCGAAACGTCTTCTCGATCTCGGCTTCAATGTCGAAAACATCGAATATGGGTGCGCTGTCCTTGTGGAGCTCCAGTCGCGACTTGAGTTCCGGCGCGACCGCCCTGATATAGGAGGTGATCTCCTTGTAGCCCTTCCTCGAGTCGATTACAAGACGGTCGACATCGGTCGAGAAGATGTCCCGAACAAGACCGGCCGTGAGACCCATCTCTCTGTGGATAAGCGATGGTGCCGAAGCCTTCTCGGCATCCGCATGGATGCGCCGCCACAATTTGGTGAGATACTTGGCATCTCGCTTGATCTGGCGTTTGCTGGCTCCCTCGGCAACCGTGCGAACAATGAAGCCCCCCCACGGCGGGCGGACTTCACGTGCGATCTCCTTCAAACGATCTCGCTCCTCAGGGCGCTCAATCTTCCTTGAGACTCCCACAGCTCCCGAATAGGGCACGAGCACCATGAATCTCCCCGGGATCGATATCTGCGTCGTAACCCGCGGCCCCTTGGTGCTGATCGGTTCCTTGGTAACCTGAACAACGATCTCCTGGCCCTTCTTCAGGATATCCTGAATCGGTGCGTTCGGCGAATCCGGGCGTTTCCCATCCTCCACCTCGAGTCCGTCCGCACCCACGAGCGCCCCGACCATGTCACGCATGTCCGAGACGTGCAGAAAGGCACTCTTTTCCATTCCGATGTCTATGAACGCTGCCTGCATCCCGGGAAGAACAGCACCAACGCGACCCTTGTGGATGTCACCTACGATCCGCCCACCCTCCCCGGTCTCCGACATCAATTCGACAAGCTTGTGATCCTCCAGGATTGCTATCCTGGTCTCCGATGACGTGTCGTTAACTATGATTTCCTTGTACACATGTCTCCTGTCATTACGTTTGATCTGCCCCGGCCTGACGCAACCGCTCTTGCGGCTACGTGCGCCGGTCAGTGATCTCTTTCACAATTGATATTCCTATTGTAGTCATTCAGGCCCCGGCCTTCAAGCCTGTCGGCTGACAGTTCACGAAACACAGATCACCACATATCGTGGCTGATAGGTTCATAGCCCTACGAGGCCGGGACCATCCACGAATCGGCTCCTCAAAAGCTCTGTCCTGTGAATGCGAGCCAGCGCCACGTTCTCCGCTCCCTCAGACAGAATCTCAAGGATGTCCGCAGGCCGCATGGCCCCCTTCTTTCCCATCGCCAGCACCACTCCCAGAACCAGTGATTCTTCCTCAAGAATATCCAGTTCGATGATCTGCTCGATCGGCGTGACGACCTTCTTCTTGCCCCGGCGATTGATCTCTACCTCTCTCACTTGGCGAAGCGCACCCATCCGGGTCTCGATCTCTGAGATCTCCAGACCTTCGAGACACGCGATATCGCTCACGACGTAGCGTGCGGCCACGGCGTCCGACGAGGCGGAAGCCTGCGATCCAAGCGGTGACACCAAGACGATGCGAAGCCCAGCCGGCAGCCCCACCGACAGACGTTCCCGGACCTCGTCCGCGCTGCTCGGCTGCGTCAGCTCGATGTCGAAGATCTCGGCCTCGCCAGTCGTACCCACGGGCAGTGATGGGCCGAATGAGACCTTTGGGTGCGGGTTGAATCCGTGGGAGAAAGCAACGGCGAGTCCTGAAGCGGCCACTGCACGCGTGACGGCCCGGACGATGTCCAGATGCGATATGAATCTGAGTTCACGCTCCTTCGCATAGCGGATGCGCCACCTATCTCCGCCCCCGTTCTGTCCCCGCGGCCTCCTT
>JAUWBY010000315.1 GCA_030609605.1 Candidatus Eiseniibacteriota bacterium | reverse complement strand
GGACGCGTTAGCCGCATCGAGCCCCGTCAATCGGCAGATCAGAGACTGGAATTCGTAGATGCTCTGCAGGGTCCCCTGGCTCGCCTCTGCCTGGTACGGCGTGTAGGCCGTGTAGAACTGCGGCATGCTCATCACGTATCGGACGACCGCGGGCACCGTGTGGTCGTAGATGCCGCCTCCGAGGAAGCTGACTACATCGTCCGTCGTCCGGTTCATCGACGCGAGGCTCCGCATGTGCCGGACGAGCTCCGCTTCCGACAGCGGGCCCGGCACGTCGAGTTTCGTCTTCGTCCGCAGCTCCGGCGGGACATCAGCGAAGAGGTCCTCGATGGACGCGGCCCCTATCTCGCGGAGCATCTCCTCACGATCGCGATCTGTGTTGGAAACGTACGGCAAGCCTACCCCTTGATATGCGCTTCGTACTGCTCGGCGTTCATGAACTGCGAGAGGTCCGTCCCGTCAGCCAGCTTGAGCTTCGCAATCCAACCCTTGCCGTACGGGTCGGAGTTGACCAAGGATGGGTCGTCCTCGAGATCGGCGTTCCCTTCCACGATCTCACCCTCGATCGGCGCGTAGAGTTCACTGACGCTCTTGACCGACTCCACCGTGGTCAGCACGTCGCCCGCGGCCAGGTTTCTGCCGGCCTCAGGAAGCTCGACGAACACGATGTCCCCGAGTTCCCCCTGTGCGTAGTCGGTGAGTCCCAGCGTGGCCACGTCGCCCTCCACACTGAACCACTCGTGCGTCTCAGTGAACAAACGGTCCTTCTCACCCATTTCTCACCTCGTGAATTGACGCGCCGGACTCTCCCGCGAGCGGCCCCGAGAACCACCGCTGTTGGAGAGCAGGGCGCTAACGCCCGCGCTTGATGCTTCCCTCCCGGTAGAACGGGAGAGAGACCGTGTGCGCCTCGATGTGACTGCCTCTTATGTCCACAGAGAGCTCGCCGGTCACGTCCGACCTCACGTAGCCGAGCCCGATGCCCCTCCCGAGACTCGGGGAGAACGTCCCGCTGGTCACGTACCCGACCTCGTCGTCCCCAACCAGGATCCGGTGTCCCGGACGCGGAACGCCCCTGCCAGTGAGTTCGAACCCGACAATACGCTCGTCGATTCCCTCGTCCATCTTGCGAACGATCGCGTCGCGTCCGATGAAATCACCCTTCGAAAGCTTGGTGATCCACATGAGACCGGCCTCGGGAGGCGTGCGGTTCGCATCCATCTCGCTGCCGTAGAGGCTGTAGCCCATCTCGAGCCTCAATGTGTCTCGTGCACCGAGTCCAACGGGCGCGATCTCCGCGGCCTTTCCCTCCTCCATGAGGGCACTCCAGATGGTGTGCGAATCCTCCGGATCGCAGTAGATCTCGAAACCGTCCTCGCCGGTGTACCCTGTTCTGGACAGCGTCGTCGCGCGGCCCGCGACCTCCGCCCTCACCCAGTGATAGTATGGCAGCTTCGTCAGGTCGGCCGTGGTCACTCCCGCCAGTATCCCCTCGGACGCGGGTCCCTGGAGTGCTATCAGCCCGGTCTCATCCGAGATGTCATCGACGACCGCATCACCTGTCAAATTGGAACGGATCCAGTCGAGGTCCTTCTCCAGATTGGCGGCATTGACCACGAGCATGTAGCGCCCCGGCATCGCGTAGACGAGAAGATCGTCCACGAACCCGCCGTTCTCGTAGCACATCGCCGAGTACTGCACGCGTCCCTCCGTGAGCGAGGCAACCCGGTTGGTGGTGAGCCTCTCCAGAGCGGGGAGAGCGTCCGCTCCCGAGATCAGGAACTCCCCCATGTGGGAGACGTCGAAGAGCCCCGCGGTGCTCCGCACTCGCCGGTGTTCGCTGATGATCCCTTCGTAGAACATGGGCATGGCCCATCCAGCGAACTCAACGACCTTGCCCCCGAGGGCCACGTGTTCATCGTATAGAGCTGTCTTCCTGACGGTGGCAACCTCCTGTGTCAGCATCGGTTGAAGCACTCCCGCTGTCGGTAGACGGCCACGGCATTGCCGGGCGCAGTTTAACACATGGACGCCGCGAGGCGTCCCGATACAACCTGTTATTGTATGAGAGTGAGAGAGGTGCGGTCAAGCCGTTTCGGAGCCCGCCTGCTGCTTCAGCACACGCGCCAGCACGGCACCGGTGTACGAGCCCTTGCTGCGCGCCACTTCTTCGGGCGTTCCGGCCACGACGACACGTCCACCATCGTCGCCTCCCTCCGGACCAAGATCGATGATGTGATCGGCGGTCTTGACGACGTCCATATTGTGTTCGATGACCAGGACGGTGTTGCCGCGGTCGACCAGACGTCCGAGCACCTCGAGCAGCATCTTGACGTCGTGGAAGTGGAGCCCCGTGGTAGGTTCGTCCAGGATGTACAGTGTCCGGCCGGTGCTCCTCCGCGACAGCTCGGAGGAGAGCTTGATCCTCTGCGCCTCTCCACCGGACAGTGTGGTGGCCGGCTGGCCCAGGTGTATGTATCCGAGGCCGACATCCTGCAGAGTCTGGAGCTTCCTCTTGATCATGGGAATGCTCGAGAAGAAGTCCAGTGCCTCGGCGACCGTCATCTCGAGGATGTCCGCGATGTTCTTGCCCTTGTAGGTGATCTCGAGGGTCTCCCGGTTGAACCGCTTGCCGGCGCAGGCCTCGCACGTCACGAAGACATCCGGCAGGAAGTGCATCTCGATCTTCACCTGTCCCCCACCCTGGCACGCCTCGCACC
>JAUWBY010000005.1 GCA_030609605.1 Candidatus Eiseniibacteriota bacterium | reverse complement strand
GGCCGCGGGATGGATGCCCACGGGAAGTGATCCACTCCGATCCTCGAAGAGCTCAACAACCTTCGCAAACGTTGCGTACGCATTCGCGGCAAGGAGAACGGTCCTGCCGGCGATCGCCGGAGACCCCTCATAATCCTGCGGAACGATGATGGCCGTCGCACGCGTGGTAGCGAGGTAACGTTCGTATCTTCGGTTGGTGAGGAAGGTGATATGCCCAAGCTCGGCCTCGTCGATCGGAGCGACTCCGCTGACCACGGCTGACACATCACCGTCTGCCTCAGCTCCCACCAGTGCGGCAATCTCGGCTACGGTTATCTCCATGACAGAACTCCCAGGACTCCACGGAACACAAGGCGGTAGTGACTGCGACCTGTGCCGCGCACTACTGTGCTACTCGGCCCCTCCATTGAGCGCGTCGATTACCTGCTGTGTGAGATCTGTTCCGGGCGCCGCGTAGACAATGGACCCCGTCGCGGCATCGAAGATCATGTCGTACTCGCCTTCCGATCCGATCTTCTGAATGATCACATTGATCCTCTCAATGACAGGCTGCCACAACTCCGCCTCACGACGAGCGGTCAGGCCACCCATTCCCCAAACCTCATTGAGGAACGACTCATAGGCCAGCTGCCGCTCCTGGATTGCCTGCTGCTTCTCCACCAGAGCCTCGTTGGATAGCATGAGCTGCTGGTTCTCAAGTTCTGTCATGAGCCCCCGGATCCCCGATTCCATCTCACGTGCCTCAGCCTTCCAGTCGTTGACGCTTGCCTGGAGCTGATTGTCGATATCCCGCGCCCCGTCGTACTCCATGCGAATGCGCTCGGAATGGACGTAGGCCAGATCCCCTGCCGCAGAGGCCAGAGGAATCGCGCCCAACACGGCCAACGCCGCAACGATGATTGCTATCTGCCGTCTCACTGGAACCTCCTGTGTTGTCCTGGCGTGATGCCGCCTGCTCGCGGCGAGTTGCTAGAAACCCATCCCGAAGCGATAGTGGACCTCCCACTCTCCGCCGAGTTCCTCATCGAATCCGTATCCCACGTCGACGCCCATACTGCCGAAAACCGGGACCTCAACACGGACTCCGATTCCCGCTCCCCAATAGAGCACGGACGGGTGCGTATCTTCCATGCTCTCCCATGTGTTGCCGGCATCTACGAATCCAAGCACATAGATCGGGATCGACCCCCGGCCTTCGATGATTGGGTACTTGAGCTCGGCCGAACCGATGAGCATCGTGCGACCGCCGTAGAGCTCACGGCCTGCCGGCAGAATGGACCTGTCCTTGTACCCACGAACTCCGTACAAGCCGACGCCACCAAGCTCGAATCTCGTGTCGTCCGGCACCGTGCTCGGGTCCCCGTAGCCGGTAACGACACCGGCACGACTACGGATCATCAGCGTTGTGTTCCAGAAGGCCGGGACGTACTTCCTTGCCTCAAAGATGTACCGCTGATACTCGACATCACCACCGAACACCCCACCGACGAGATCGACTGTGAACCGACTGTAACTGCCCTGGCGAGGATGGAAACGCCGGTCCGTGGTCCGTCGGGACAGCGTGGTCGTGAGTCCGCTTCTCCACTCCCATCCATCATCGAACTTCACGAACTCCTCAGTGTCGTAGTGATCGACGACCGATGTCGTGTCCTCATAGACGGGTGTGCTCAGCTCGCCGTACTCGTAGAGCTTCACTTGCTCGAGAGTGTACTTCGTGTAGAGCATCGTATTGCGCGACCCCATGAACGGCCACCCGACGCGGATGTCGCCTCCCCGCCGTTCCCTCTCTACAACGTAGCGACGGGACTCATTCGGATCCTCGAGTTCCCATATCTCGCCCTGCGCGTCCGAGTCACTGAAGGCACTCTTATAGAAGTCATCGTCCAGAAGTCCATATGTGTGCTTGTCGCTGGTGTCGTAGACATCAAAACCAACGGACAGGTTTCTGTCCATGAACCACGGCTCGGTAAAGCCGAGCACGATTTCCGTGTTCTTCGCGCCGAACTCCCACTTGAGATCGAGGTGCCTACCGCTGCCGAACAGGTTTCCCTCCGAAAGCTCGAGAAAACCGACGATGCCCTTCTCGCTTGTGTGGGAGACGCCGACGCCGGCTCGACCCGTCTGGATTTCCTTGACCCTGAACACGAGATCTATGTCGTCCGGATTCGCGCTGTCGGTGAACTCCACTCGAGGGCTGTACGGATCGAAGAACCCGAGGTTGGCTACCCTGTGCTGGCTCGCAACCACCTCCGACGCTCTGTACAGATCTCCCGGTTTGATCGTGAGCTGGCGCCTTATCACCTTTTCGTTGGTCCGAGTGTTCCCTACGATGTGAATGTGGCCGACGCGCGCCGGTTCATCTTCGTCGACGTGGAACAGAAGTCTCACGCGACTCCCCGACTCGATGTCCTCCTGTCGGTATATCCTCACATGGACGTATCCACGCTCTCCGTACCATGAACGGGCATCCTGGATGATCTTCTCCGCATCCTCCGGGGAGTAAATGTCCCCGCTGCGTATGCTCGTCAGATCGCGGAGCGCATCCTCGGCGAAACCGGACGCTCCCACCCACTCGACATCGGAGACCGTGTAGAGATCACCCTCGTCAATCAGGATCGTGATGATGGCTCTCTTGCCATCTTTTTCGTAGACCGTCTCGTAGCCGGTGACCTTGGCATCTATGTAGCCCTCGGCCCGATAGCGATCCTCGATTCTGAACAGATCGTCTTCCAACACAGCCTTGTCGAGGTAGGAATTCCTCCACAACCGGTCTTCCTTGGTCTCTATCACATCTTTGAGCTCGCTGTCCTGAATGGACCCGCCGCGGAACTCGATCCGCTTCACGAGGACCCTGATACCTTCATCGATGCGGACGACCACTCGCACGTTGTTCCCGGAAAGGTCCTCGACGGAAACGTCAACTGATGCCCCCAAGTACCCCTTGCTCTCGTACAGATCGAGAACTGCGACCCTGGAATCCTCAAGCCTGCTCGAATCGAACGAGATCCCCCGCTCCACTCTGAGCACCGATTCAATATCGGCACGGCTCAGGCCGTCGTTGCCTGTGATATCAACAGATGAGATCCTCGGACGTTCCTGAACTGCAATCACGAAACGGAGCGTTCCCTCTTCAACTTCCTCTGCATATACTTGGACGTCTGAGAAGGTGCCTGTCTCGTACAGTCGCCTAATGCCCTCACGCACTCCCTCAGTGGTGAACTCATCGTTGATCACCATCCCGAACAGCAGAAGGATTCTGTCGCGGCTGACGTGCTCGTTTCCCTCCACGACGACCTCACTCACGACCTGCGCGCGTGCCGGTGTGCCCCCCAGAAAGGCGATCAAGATAAAACAACAACAGAATGGAACAATGATCCATCGAAGCATGAGTGTACCTCCAATAGGGTATACCGTTCGCGCATGCTAGCACATGGCAGAGGAGCTGTAAATGAAAACCAGTAGGGCTGAAACCGGCGGTCCGTCAATCAGTTACAGCACATCCGATGAACCCGCGGGCGGCTCGCAAGACTGCGCCCCAAGTAGATCAAGGCACCGGTCTCGAGGACTAGAATTCGAATCGGTTCTCGATGGAGATTCGCCTGTCCCACCCACTGAGCGACGGATCGACAACCATACTCAGAGAGAGAGACGTATTGCGGGACACCTCGTATTCAATCCCAAGCTCGTGCTGCACTCCGAGTCGGCGCTCGCTGATGCCGACATCGTAGCTCTCCGCCTCGCCGGTGTAGGAAACGAGCCAGTCCTGATGTACGTACTTGCCCAGTGTCAAGCGGGAATCAGAGAGGAACGGCTGGTATTGTCCGGCGTCCTCCTGGGCGCGCCACTGGTCGAGCTGGGCTAGAAAGTACTCGATGAAATCCACGTCTATCCGGACAAGATCGAGGTGGAGCGCACGCTTGATGCGCCCTTCAACGGGCGCAAGGAGTGGTCGCACGACCATACCACCTACCTGCGTGGCCACAACACCCAGCGCCCTTCTCCGCTCAAGCGCCCGCACCTCCTCACCCTCCAGCGTCTCGTACGCAACTCCGTACGTCAGTCTGGCAAGAACGTCCTCTTGTGTAATGTCGTCCGGATCGTCCGAAGCAAGCCTGATCGTGCTCTCATCGAGAACCGTTCCGGTGGACGCAAGGAACGCGCCTGCGACTTCATCGGACTCAACTGTCAGTGTTATCTCTGTACCGTCCGCCACGTGCGTTGTGGCTTCCACGTAGAAGCGCGGCGGCTCACAGAACGCGGGGAAATCTATGAAGGCAGTCCTCACCTTGAGATCCGCCTGGAGATACTCTACCGCGCCTCGGGACGCCGATACTCGCCCGGACACGCACATCGTGTGATCTTCCGGGACACCCACGAAATCGAGCCAAGTGTCCCTGTCCAGCTTCATCGACACATTCGTCCTGCGATACCAGAGGTTTCTACCCACAGTCATCCTCAGATCCCACATGGCCCGCGAGAGAAAACTGCCCGTCCTTCCAGAGTCCCTACTGAACGGGTAGGTAAACGACATATCCGAGAAGGTCAGTTCTCCCCAGAGGAGAGGATGCGCCGGCGGGCCCGCGATCAGAAATGCCGCCGCGTCTCCCCGCCCCTTCGCCACGGCCTTTCCGACAGTGCCTGGCTCCATCAGCCCGGAAACCGACACTTCCACACCGGCCGCGTCGGTTGTCAGAGCGAGCACACCCAGATCAACACCGGCTATCACAAGCCGTGGCAGCATCCGACCATCCACGGCGCAGTCCCTACGGCTTTCCAGCTTCAGATGGCGCCCTCCGGAGAGCGCTTCGACTATTCCCGAATGCAGCCTGCCGTCAGTCACGCTGACTCGGACGCGCACATCGCGAAGTTCCCTGAAGACATCGGTCGTCCTGGCCGATGACGCTGTTGCATCGAGTTCCGCCCTCGCCACCGTGAATCCGCTGCGGTTCCCTGCAAGATGAAGCGTCATTCTGCCCGATCCATCTGAGATGTCTGCAAGCGACGAGAACTCTCCGAGAAGAGCCAGTGGATCACCATCAACTTCGATGGTGATCTCTCCCTCCTCCTCGCTCATGGGATGGCTGATCGCCCTCAAAGGCGCCCACCCATTGACCGTCACCCTGTACGATCGATCCCGCTCGAACGCGAGTCGGTCTATTCGGATCTGTCCGGCCACCCCAGTGATACGGGCCGCGAACTTGTCGAAACGAACACCGAGGAATTCTCCATCGGTTGATTCTACAAGCGCGTCGAAATTCGGTTTGTTCGTCGTGCCACCCACTCCAGCAGAGAGATCAAACCCAGTCTCGATCCCGCCGCCGAGAAGTGGCCCGGGGATATCCTCACCCCGCACGGAGAGAGCCAACTCACCACCGGGCACGATTGTCCCCTGAGTCGACAGCATCATCCGACCCGACTCCCGGACGGTCAGCTCCCTGAGATCGATCGTCCCGTCGGTGAGCGCTGCCACGACTGCTCCATCCAGGTTCTCCACCGATCCCACGGTGGCGTTGGCCACCTGGATCTGAACGGTGACTGATGGGTTCCCGATCTCTCCCCTACCCGAGATCGCGGCAAACACCAGCCCGTCGAGCTGATCCGGAGGCTCGGATCCAGTCGCAAGCGTGAACAGATCCCTCAGCGGAGCCTCGGACACCACGAGACTCCCCCTCATCAGGTCGCCACCCTTCAGGCTCACCGATCCCTCGGCTTCTGCGTAGTCGCCAAGATCGAGGCGAGACAGAACGATCTCATCCTCACCTATCACAACATCTGCGCGGAGTGTCAGATCCACACCCCGCACAACCGCATCGTCCGATCCGAGCGACAGCTCCAGCACGCGCCGATCCGCATCGCCACGCATACGGCCCGCCACGCGCACGTTGGCCGCGCCGTCCTCTCCAGTCACACCAACGATGCCATCGATCGCCGCTGACCCGAGATCGCCTGAGATCCGGAGCGGGCCGTCCAGAGATACCGGCATCAGTGTACCAACCTCGCCGTACAGCAGCGAGTCGACCCGGAGGCCCGACAGCAGGAGTTCCAGATTAACGCGCGGCGTCGCCAGAAGATCACTGACCTCACCGGACAACGAATAGCCTCTGCCTGGAGATCCCAGCGTCACGTGAAGCACGTCATCATCGAGAAGCACGCGACCGACGCCCGATCCCAGCGCTACGGGACCCAGGATCACGCTCGACCAGCGAACAGGAGACTCGACCTCGATCGATTCCGCGCTTCCGGTTACCACGAAGTCGCAGAGCGAGATCGTGCCGGCCGCATACTCAGGAGTTCGCGTCCCCGGGAAGCCCTCAAGATCGGCCGAGAGGAGTTCTCCAACCACACTGAAATCGGGTGACTCGCCGGCACCGAGACCGTCAATCCACCCACTCAGCATTAGGTCTCCACCGAAAACGGTGGCGACGAATTGCGAGAGCTCGATTCTGCCTGACCGGAGTTCTCCTCTCGACAGAACGTCGTAGGCGTTGACGGTCTCCACATTCAGTTCTCTGGAGTTGACTTCGAAAGCCAGCATCGGATCAGCGAACGGTCCATCTATGGTGACCCTCACATCGGCTCGTCCAGCAAGCGAAACAGACCCACACGGGAGGGATACCGGATCGCCCAGATCCAGCGACTCGGCCCGGATGCTCAGGTCGTCGAACAGACCACGGTCCAGATCGAGCCGACCGGCTGCTCTCACCGCACCCCCTCTCCACTTCCCCGTGAGACCAGTGATGTCCAGGAGACCGGATTCATACGAACAGCCGCCTTCGTCAACGGTCAGCGCTTCAGGCACAGCATCCAGTTCGAAAACCGCATCAGTCAGACTCAGATCACACTTGAGATCCACCCCCATCTCAGCAGCGACTCTCAAGACGACGTCCGCCTGCAGCCACCCGCTCACGGGACTGAACGGCAGGGAGTTCATCAACGGAAGCCGCGGCCGGAGTTTTGCTTCCTTCAGGTCGATGGTCACTTCGAGAATTGGCGAATCGAGGTCCCATACGATGTCAGCGGCGATATTGTCGGAAGCTCCTAGACAACTGGCCGTGACTCCGCCTCTGAAACTGTCTGCATGTGTCCGTTCGAGCAGGAGATCAAGTCCGGACACCTCGAGTACGTTCCCCGTCTCCATATCTTCGAGGACAACCGTCGCATCCGAGACCCCCAAGTAGTTCGGAAGCATGCGCGCGTACTGATGAAGACGCGAAACATGGTCGTTCTGCACTCCAAGCGTGTCTCGGGGATCAACGCGAACCGTAATCACGGGCGCGTTCACTATCACCACGTCCAGACTTCGCTTTGGATCGAAGCCGCTTCCGATGAGCTTGGCATAGCTCACGCTTGCGCTGGCATATGGGATGAAGACGGAACTGCCGTCCTCCGACACGATCCGAACGTCGCTTGCGGTCAGCGATGCAAGACCGAAATCGACCTCGCCCACGCTTACTTCGCCGCCGACAAATGGCATCACTCGCGATAGAAGAGCCAGCTTCACAGTCGGCCTTCGCGCAGCGATTCTGAGTCCCAGGTACAATGCCGGCAACACGGCGATTACGATGATTGCGAGGACAACTACCCAGCGGCGGTGTCTCATGGCAGGATATCTCTCATCCGGAGAGTAGTGGCAACGAGAAGCCGGCAGATCGGTGTGACTGCTCTATTCGCAAACCTATCCGGACCCCACGCCGGTCCTTGCCGGCGTCAGTTCCGGTACACATATCTGTCTACGGCAAATGCCGGCCGCCGGCGTCCACGTTGCCGCGGCGCCCGCGTTCACGGGCGCTACGCAGCCGTCTTCGCCCGCTTGCGCGACGCACGGAAGGTCAGTTCGTCTCCCTTGCGCTCGACGCTCACGGGACCACCCTTATCAAAACGTCCCTTAAGGATCTCGTCAGCGAGTGGGTCCTCAAGGTAGCGTTGAATCGCACGCCTTATGGGCCTCGCTCCGAACGCGGAATCGAAGCCCTTCTCGATCAGTAGTTCCTTGGACGCATCGCTGATCTTGAGACTGATACCGGACTCCTCCAACCTTGTTCCAACCTCCTCAAGAAGTATGTCGACGATAAGCCGCATCTCGTCGACACCAAGCGGATGGAACACTATGGAAGCGTCAACACGATTGAGAAACTCGGGATTGAAGACCCTTTTCAGTTCCTCGGTCACTTTGCCTTTCATCTGAGCGTAGGCGCTATCCGTGTTCTCGTCCTGCTGGAAACCGATGCCTCCGCGCCGCGCGATGTCCCTCGCGCCGACGTTCGACGTCATGATGATAACCGTGTTTCTGAAGTCGACCACGCGTCCGAAGCTGTCAGTCAGCTGTCCATCCTCCAGCACCTGCAGGAGAATATTGAAAACATCCGGATGCGCTTTCTCGATTTCATCAAAGAGAACGACCGAGTACGGTCGCCGGCGCACCTTCTCCGTAAGCTGACCGCCCTCATCGTATCCCACGTAACCGGGAGGGGCGCCCACAAGCCTCGAGACGGCGAACCGTTCCATATACTCAGACATATCGAGCTGCACCAGAGAGTTCTTGTCCTCGAAGAGGAACGCGGCCAGCGTGCGGGCGAGTTCGGTCTTCCCGACTCCCGTCGGTCCCAGGAAGATGAACGATCCGATCGGCCTCCGCGGATCCCGAAGACCCGCGCGATTCCGCCTGATGGCCTTCGACACCTCCGTGAGGGCCTCCTCCTGACCCACGACGCGCTTCCGAAGCTCGTCCTCCATGCGGAGCAGTTTTGTGCTTTCCTCCTGTGCCAACTTCTTGACCGGGATGCCCGTCATCGAGGCGACGACCCCGGCGACATCTTCAGCCGATACGGTCGCATTCCTCTCGTGCTTCGCCTGGATAAGCTCCTTCCTGGCGCTGTCGAGCTTGGTTCTGAGGTCGCGCTCCCTGTCCCTCAGTTCGGCTGCCCGCTCGAACGCCTGGGACTCGCTGGCGGCTCTTTTCTCTTCCATGACGGAGTCGAGCGCCTTCTCCAGTTCACGGACCTCGAGAGGAATCGTGCTTATCTCCATGCGAGCCCTTGCGCCGGCCTCGTCTATCACGTCTATCGCTTTGTCGGGCAGAAATCTGTCTGAGATATAGCGGTCCGCCAGTTTCGCGGCGGCCACAAGAGCCTCGTCGGAGATATCAGCCAGATGATGCTCCTCGTACTTGCACCTGAGACCCCTCAGGATCTCGATGGTTTCCTCAACAGTCGGCGCATCCACAATGATCGACTGGAACCGGCGCTCGAGCGCCCCGTCCTTCTCGATGTGCTTCCTGTATTCATTCAGCGTTGTCGCCCCGATACACTGCAGCTCACCCCGAGCCAGAGCGGGCTTCAACATGTTCGCCGCATCGATGGCGCCCTCCGCGCCGCCTGCTCCTACGATAGTGTGAAGCTCATCGATGAAGACAATGACGTCTTCGCTTTCCCTGATCTCGCTGATGAGGGTCTTCAGCCGCTCTTCGAACTGCCCGCGATACTTCGTTCCCGCGACCGTCGACGAAAGATCCAGCATGATGAGCCGCTTGTCCTTCAGAGTGGCAGGCACCTCGTTGGCCACTATCTTCTGCGCCAGACCCTCGACGATCGCCGTCTTTCCAACTCCAGGCTCGCCGATCAGAACGGGGTTGTTCTTCTTGCGACGTGAGAGAATCTGAAGGACGCGTTCAATCTCATTCGCACGACCGATGACAGGATCCAACTCCCCTCGCCGTGCCATCGCGGTGAGATCTCTGCCGTACTGGTCGAGTGTGGGGGTCTCGGTCTGCGTGGTAGTCGGGACTTCCGCGGCATCGATTCCTCCGCCGCCACCCAGAACCTTCATCACCATCTCACGTGCCGTCCTCAAGTCCACATCCAGATCTCTGAGCGCCTTCGCCGCAACTCCGTCCCCTTCACGTATCAACGCCAGGAGCAGGTGCTCAGTTCCGATGTACTGATGGTGAAGCAGCCGGGCCTCTTCGCGCGCCAGTTCGAGAACCGTCTTGGCGCGCGGAGTCCACTGCGTCTCCTTCATGGAAGCGCCGTAGCTGCCGCGAGCAACGTGCGATTCGACCATCTCTCTCACGGTGTCGAGGTCGATGGCGAGTTCACGCAGAACTGTCGCCGCGACACCCTCACCCTCCCGAACGATGCCGAGCAGAAGGTGCTCCGTGCCGAGGTAGTCGTGGTGAAGACGCGTGGCTTCTTCCCGCGCGAAATAGAGAACTCGCCGAACGCGCGGGGTGAAGTCCGTATGTCTCTGCATTGTCCCCTCCGATTGTCAGAAAGGTCAGGCACCACTTCCTGACGCCAGTTCCCTGCGGATGAGATCCGCCCTCATGCGATCGCGCTGCTCCGGTCCCGGATCCCGGGCATCGAAGCACTTGAGATGCCCGGGTTGTGTGGAGACCAGAAGTCTGTTTACCGTTGCAAGGTCTACCGAATCAATGAACCCCTCGCTGATGCCGAATCTCAAGGACGAGCAGAGTGCCATCGTCTCATCCGACGAGATAATCCTTGCACTCGTGAGGATTCCGAAGGCTCTGTGCACTTCGTCCTCGACCTTGCGTCCGCCTTTCTCAGCGAGTTCGCTCCGTGCCTCGAGCTCCAGAGTGACCAGTTGTCCAGCCACTCTCTCGACAGTGTATGCGATATCGTCCTCGGACTGCCCCAGCGTCATCTGGTTCGAAATCTGGAAGAAGCCTCCGAGAGCCGTGCTCTTCTCGCCGTAGAACCCTCTCACTGAGAGACCCAGCTTTGATATGCTGCCAAGAACCTGCGCGATCCGGTCTCTTCTCACAAGCCCTACCAGATGGATAAGCACAGACACGCGCATGCCTGTGCCCACGTTCGTGGGACACGAGGTGAGGTATCCCCAGTCGCTGGAGTATGCATAATGCAAGTTCTGCTCCAGTTCGGCGTCGATGCGATCTACCAGACGCCAGGCATCCATCGGCTGCAGACCGGACCTGAGAGATGCCAGTCTGAGGTGATCCTCCTCGTTGATCACCACACTCACGAGTTCACGATCGCCGATGACAACCGCCCGGCCGTGTCCGTCCTCCGCGAACCCGCGGCCCGTGAGATGACGCTCGACCAGGATCTGTCGTTGCGACTGCGAACTCTCGTCCATGATCAGGACCAGTGCGCCTGCCAGGTAGTTGCCGGCGGACGCCGCAGCAAGGATGCGGTCTCTCACGCGTTCAAGACCCGCGCGGTCGGCCCTCGCCGGGAACGCTACACCTCTGAGATTCCGGGCAAGTCGGACCCTGGTCGACAAGACGACGTTCGACGTGGGTCCGGATGCGTCGAGCCAGCTCGGCGGCGTGGCCAGCATCTGCTCAAACGTCCCCATCGTCATCCTCCTTACGCGGCGTCGATTCGAGACTCCGGATGCGGTCACGGAGTTCGGCCGCGCGCTCGTACTCCTCGTGCCGGACTGCCTTCTCCAGCTCGAGCTTGAGGTGCCTGGCCTCCCGGATCGACTCGACGTCTTCGGAGGCCTCTGATGGAATGCCTCCGGTGTGACGCGTGCTGCCGTGAATGCGACGTATGAGCGGCTTGAGTTCGTCCTCAAACGACGTGTAGCAGTCCGCGCACCCGAGCTTGCCGGTCCGGCGGAAGTCCTTGTACGAGAGTCCGCACCCGAGACAGACCGGTCCCTGCAATTCGGCTGGCTCCTCCGCCCCCACCTCCTCCAGAAAGCCCATCAGTATGCTGACCAGAGGTCCGGCAAGCGGAGTGAGCGAGAGACCGATGCCTCTGGCGCTTGCGCACTCATCACAGAGCCGCATCAGTCGCATCTCACCGTCCACCATCTCAACAAACCGGATGGCTGCGGGTCTGCCGCACTCATCGCAGATCATCGCTCCGGCCTCCTTCAGTCCTTCAGTGTCACGCCATCCCTCAGCTCCACAACCCTGTCTGCCCTCTCATAGAGCTCTGAATTGTGGGTCACGATCACAAACGTCTGTCCGAGTTCGTCACGCAGCCCCCAGATGAGATCGTGTAGTTCGCCTCCGCTCGCACGATCGAGGTTACCCGATGGCTCATCAGCAAGGACGACCGAGGGACCATTGACCAGCGCCCGAGCCACAGCTACGCGCTGTTCCTCACCGCCCGAGAGCTCTCCCGGTCTGTGGTCGGCCCGGGAAGCCAAGTGCACCTGCTCCAGAGTCCGAAGGGCATGCGCCCTGGCTTCAGAGCTGCTCATCCCGGCGATGAGACAGGGCATCATCACGTTCTCCAAAGCGGTCAGTTCGCGCATGAGATGGTGAAACTGGAACACGAACCCGACCGTCCTGTTTCTGAAACCCGCGCGCTCCACTTCCGGCAGTGCAAAGACGTCTGTCGAATCGATGAAAACGCGGCCGGACGTGGGGCGGTCGAGCGCGCCCATGATGTGAAGGAGAGTGCTCTTCCCAACGCCGGACGGTCCGACGATGGCGATTATCTCGCCCCGCCGCACGGTCAGGTCAATGCCCCTGAGAACGTGGAGCTTCTCCACCCCGGTGGCGAAGCTCTTGGTCACCTCTTCGACGATCAGCATGATCCCACTCGGGTCCGGCGAGCGACTACTCATTTCGTATGGCCTCCACCGGCGCCATTCTGGCCGCCTTCCACGCCGGATAGAGAGCGGCAAGGAAACTTATCAGGATTGCTGCGACTGCGACGAGAACGAAGTCACTGAGCTTCATGAGAACGGGAAGCGTCTCGACGGGATAGACATCTCCCGGCAGATTTATGAACTGATACCGGTCGAGAAGCGACGCCAGTATGAAGCCGCCCATGCTACCGATGAGCATTCCGGAAAACCCTATCACCAATCCCTCCGCAACGAAGATCCTGAGGATAGACCGGGCGGTGGCTCCCATCGACTTCATTACACCGATGTCCCTCGTCTTTTCCATGACAACCATGATGAGGGTGCTCGCGATATTGAACGCGGCAACCATGATGATGAGGGACAGGATCCAGAACATCACTTTCTTCTCAGTTCTCATCCATGTAAAGAGGTTGCGGTTCAGGTAGATCCAGTTGTTGGCGCGATACGGAAACCCTCCAACCGCCGTCACCACTGCGCTTCCAACCTCGGGGGCGCGCCAGGGGTCTTCCACCTTGATCTCAATGCCGGTAACTCCGTCCCGCATGCCGAACAGACGCTGCGCCTCGGGGAGATCTATGTAGACCAACTGCTGGTCGTACTCGTACATGCCCGAGCTGTAGAGCCCCGCAACCCTGAACTGCGATACGGACGTCATCACTCCCATCGGGGTAACGACATAGTCGAAGGGCGACGACAAGGCAACAGTGTCGCCGACCGCAACCCTGAGCCTGAGGGCTAGTTCGTCCCCGACGATCATGAGTGGGATCTCCCCAGACTCAGCCGTCAGCGTTTCAAGCCTCGGTTTGATGTTTTCCATGATGTCCGTGACCCGCGCCTCCCTCTCGAGATCGGCGCCGCGGATCACCGCGCCATCGGACCGCTCGTATCCTTTGATAACTCCCTTCGAATATGTGAACGGCGCCGCAGCGACGACTTCCGGGACGGTCTCAACGATATCGATGATTGTCCCGTAGTCCCGAATCGGTTCAGCACCGTACTTGAGCAGTATCACGTGCGCATTGATGCCGATGATCCGGCGGTGTATCTCCTCCTCGAAGCCGTTCATCACACCTAAGACAACGGTCAATGCCATGACCCCCACGGCCACACCCGCGATGGATATGATCGTGATTATCGAGATGAACCTGGTCTTGCGGCGTGCCCTGAGATAGCGCCACGCGACGAACCACTCGAATAACAAGAAGGGACTCCTCTGCCTCATCGGTACACGGTCTCCATCTGGAAGTGCAACCGGTTCGGATCTCTGCCACACCGGGCCGAGAGCCGGCCGCCACTGTTACTCGCTTCTCTCCGGACGCATCGTAGGAAACAGGATGACGTCGCGAATCCCCGGGGAGTCCGTCAGCAACATGACCACCCTGTCCACGCCTATGCCCAACCCACCGGTCGGAGGCATGCCGTGCCGGAGCGCCATGATGAAGTCATCGTCCATCCCGTGCGCTTCTTCGTCACCTCCCGCACGCTTCTCCACCTGTGCGCCCAGGCGTCGCACCTGCTCGTCCGGGTCGTTGAGTTCCGTGAACGAATTGCCGAGTTCGATGCCGGCAATGAATATCTCGAACCGCTCGACGATATCCGGATCATCCGTCGTCTGCTTCGCCAGCGGCGAGATCTCCAGTGGGTAGTCGATGAGAAAGGTCGGCTCAATGAGCTTCGGCTCCACGAGCTCGTCCAGGATCTTCTCCACGAGCTCACCGAAACCAGGGAGTTCGTCATCTTGTGAGTCGCCCAGTTCGAGGCCGACTGCCCGTGCCGCCTCGACCAGCGCCTCCTTGCTCTTGAGCGCATCATCCCCGACCACCTCAGCCACAGCATCCATCACCTTGACACGCTTCCACGGCGCCTTGACATCGATCTCCCGCCCCTGCCACGTGAACTTCGTGCCGCCGTGAAGCTCGCGGGCGAGCCGCTCGAAGAGCGATTCCGTCGTCTCCATCATCACGTTGTAGTCGGCGTAGGCCTGATAGAGTTCGAGCTGCGTGAACTCGGGACTGTGCGTTCTGTCCATCCCCTCGTTGCGAAAGTCCTTGCCGATCTCGAAGACGCGCTCGAACCCCCCGACGATCAAGCGCTTGAGGTAGAGTTCATCGGCGATTCTCAGATAGAGCTTGAGATCGAGTGAGTGATGGTGCGTCTCAAAAGCACGGGCGAAGGCCCCACCGTAGATCGGCTGGAGTATCGGTGTCTCGGCCTCAAGGAAGTCCCGCTCCACCAGGAACTCACGCATGATATGAACGATCCTGCTCCTCGAGCGGAAGACGTCCCGCGTCTCCTCATTCGAGATGAGATCCAGGTACCGCCTGCGATATCTGAGTTCCTTGTCCTTGAGACCGTGCCACTTCTCCGGAAGCGGAAGGAGCGCCTTCGACAGCAGCGTGAGTTCCTTTACCTTGACGCTTACTTCACCCGATCTGGTCTTGAAGGCCTCCCCCCGCGCGCCGACGATGTCACCGACACTGAGGAGCTCCCAGATCGCGAACTGCTCATCTCCGACCTCGTCCCGCCGCACATAGAGCTGTATCTTCCCCTTCACATCCACGAGGTCGGCGAAGCCGGCCTTTCCGTGACCCCTCATCGCCATCATGCGCCCGGCCACCGTCACCTCACTGCCTTCAAGACGATCGAAATCGTCCACGACTTCCCGAGACAGGTGCGATCTCTCGAAACGACGGGGATACGGATCGACTCCGTTTTTCCTGAGACTCTCGAGATTCGCTCGCATCTGGTCCTGAGCGATGCCCTCCGGCTTCTCCAATTCACTGGCCTCCCGGCTCGCGGATAATCCCGCGATGGTCCTCTGTCGATCCGGAGGGAATCCCACGGCAGCCGCATTGAGAACTGCGCGGCCCTGCCCGTCCGGACTACCTTAACGCTCCTTTCACGCGTCCCCAACTGGTCGCTTCCACAAGCGTGGCCTCGCAGCCGACGCCCAACGCTCCAAGCCTGCCCTCGCCATACGCCAGCTCAGTATATCCCATGTCGGCACCTCAACGTGCCTGCAATCCGGAAGGCGCCCGCCCCGTGCCATCGCAGGCTCTTACCCCGTCGCCTTCAGATATGCCTCTATGAACTCGTCGAGATCACCATCCAGAACTCCGTTCACGTTGGATGTCTCGACTCCTGTCCGGTTGTCCTTGACCATCTGGTACGGATGAAGAACATACGAGCGTATCTGGCTCCCCCACGCGATCTCAAGTTTCTCTCCCGCCTTGGCCTGCTGTTCCTTCCTGCGTTCCTCTTCACGCAGGGCGTACAGACGAGCCTTCAGCACCTTCATCGCGTTCTCACGGTTCCGGAACTGCGATCGTTCACTCTGACACGAGACGACAATGCCGGTCGGCAGATGTGTCAATCGAATGGCCGTGGAGCTCTTGTTGACGTGCTGGCCACCGGGACCACTTGCTCCAAAGACATCCGTCCTGATGTCCGACTCGCTAACCTCAATGGCCACTTCCTCATCGGCTTCCGGATACGCGGCCACGGATGCGAACGATGTGTGCCGACGGTGATTCGCGTCGAACGGTGAGAGCCGGACCAAGCGGTGGACACCGATCTCAGCCTTCAGGTAACCGTACGCGTACGCCCCCTTCACGAGAACCGTCGCGCTCTTGATGCCGGCCTCCTCAGCCGATTGGATGTCCATGACTTCCGCCGAGAAGCCGCGCTTCTCCATCCAGGCCATGTACATCCTGAAGAGCATCTGCGCCCAGTCCTGTGAGTCGGTGCCTCCGGCGCCTGGATGGACGGAGAGGATCGCATTCCGCTCGTCGTCCTTTCCAGAGAGCATCTTCCGGAACTCGAGGTCGTCGAGCGCCTTCGCGGCGGCGGCGAGTTCCTTTGCCGCCTCTTCTTCCGCCTCGCCGCCCTCTTCCTCAGCCATCTCGAGCAGGGTTTCCAAGTCCAGAATGCGCGCTTTGAGCGACGCCACAGGCGCGAGCCAAGCCTTGAGCGAGGATATCTCTGCGACCACCCCCTTGGCACGCTCCGGGTCCTGCCAGAAATCGGAAGCGGCCGTCATCACCTCAAGCTCGCCCATTCGCTTCTGTTTGCCGGGGATGTCAAAGATACTCCTCGAGCTCACCTACGCGCCGCGCGATATCCTTGAGTGTCCTCTCTCTGTCGCTGCTCATGTGTAGTTCCTTTCCCCGGACACAAGCTCAGTCCAGAACTTCTTGACCTTTGTGTCAAGCTCCTCGATCGAACCGTCGTTCTCAATAATCACATCCGCGACTTCAAGGAGTCGCTCGCGCGGCAACTGCGCCCGCATTCTGGCCTCAGCGGCCTCCCCGGAGAGCCCTGCTCCGACAAGCCTGTCCAGCCTCGTCTTGAGCGACGCATCGACGACGATCACGACGTCGAACAGGTCCAGAATGTTCCACTCAGCAAGGAGAGCGGCATCGACCACAAGGGCGTTGGCATCGCCCGCTTCTTCCGCACGCTCGATGGCTGCTCTTATCGCATCCACGAGCGCCGGGTGCGTAGCAGCGTTCAGTCTTGCCAGTGCCTCTGCCGAAGCAAACGCCGCCTCGGCCAGCCTGGTACGGTCCAGCCGCCCATCGGCCGAGAGGATCTCGCCGCCGAACCCTTCGACGAGGGCATCGAGAACCGTCGACCCCGGCACAACCAAGTCACGCGCCAGGTCGTCCGCAGTGATAACGCGCGCTCCGAGCCGTGCGAGCACCCTTGCCACCTCGCTCTTCCCGGAACCGATGCCACCGGTAAGACCAATCCTGATCATCGTCGCCTCAGTGCGTCTCAAGCCCGATCCTAGCGTATCAGTGCGCCTCAAACCAGTTCCTGCCGTGGCCGACATCTACCACGATGGGAACAGACAGCTCGAACCCTTTTGGTTTCATCATCTCTTCCCGAACAATCGTGGCGATCTCATCGATCGCCTTTGTCTCCACCTCGAGAACGAGTTCGTCGTGAACTTGGAGAATCAGAGCACAAGGGAGCTTCTCCCTCTCGATCCGGCCGGCAAGTCCAATCATCGCCACTTTGATCATGTCGGCAGCGCTTCCCTGGATCGGCGTATTGACAGCTACCCTCTCGGCCATGCTGCGGATACGTCCGTTCTCCGAATCGAGTCCCGATACCCGACGTCTTCGTCCCAGGAGAGTCGAGACATATCCGGTCTCGAGGCCCTCCCGTTTGACGCGCTCCGTGTACGCAAGCACTCCCGGGTAGCTCTCAAAGTAGCGGTCAATGAAGGCAACGGCCTCATCGTTGGAGATCCCGAGTTGCCGCGCCAGTCCGAACGAGCTCATGCCGTACATGACGCCGAAGTTGACCGTCTTGGCCCAATCTCGCTCAAACGGTTCGACCCCGTCCTCACCCTTCTTAAATATCTCTGCGGCCGTGGCTCTGTGGAGATCCTTCCCCTCCTCGAACGCCGTCTTCATGTTCTCGTCGTTGGAGATGTGAGCCATGATCCTCAGCTCGATCTGGGAGTAGTCCGCCGACATCAGAACCGAGCCGTCCTTTGCGACAAAGGCTCTTCTGATCTCTCGTCCCAGCTCGGTTCTGGTCGGGATGTTCTGGAGGTTGGGATTGCTGCTCGAGAGCCGTCCGGTCGCTGCGACAGCCTGATTGAACGACGTGTGAACACGCCCGGTCTTCTCGTTCACCAGTCTCGGAAGCGCGTCGAGATACCCGGACTTCAGCTTCGTGAACTGGCGATACGACAGTATCAGGCGTGCGATTTCATGCTCGTGGCTGAGGGCGCTCAGAACGCGATTGTCCGTCGAGTACCCTGTCTTGGTCCTTCTACCTCTGGGAAGCTCGAGACGTTCAAAGAGAACCTCGCTCACCTGTTTTGGGGAGTCGATATTGAACTCGACACCGGAGAGCTCGTGCACCTCGGCGCGGAGTTCGCCTATCGTCCTCCCGAACCGGTTGCCCAACTCGCGGAGAATGCCGGTATCAAGAGCCACACCCTCCAGCTCCATGCGCGCCAGTACCCGCAGGAGCGGCATCTCGACGTCTCTCATGAGCGCCGTGAGACCGGCGTGGGAGAGCTTCGGGCGCAGCTCCTCCGCCAGTGCGAACGCGACCTCGGCATCCTCGCAGGCGTAGTCGCCGGCTCTGTCCACATCGACATCTGCGAACGAGAGCTGGTTCGTGCCTTTCCCTATCAGGCTTTCTATTGGAGTGACGTTCCTCCCCAGATGCTCAAGCGCAAGGGCGGCGAGGTTGTGGCGGCGCTTCCCCGGATCCAGCAGATAGGAGGCGAGCATCGTATCAAACTCGATACCGCACATCTCCACCCCGTGCACTCTGAGAACCTCGTAGTCATATTTCAGGTTCTGTCCGCATTTCCTGATGTCGGCGTCCTCCAGAAGAGGGCGTAGTCTCTTCAGCAGGCTCCTTGTCTGCACACCTGGAGAACCCTTCTTCTTGACGGGTATGTACCTGCCCTCTCCCACGGCAGACGAGACTGAAATCCCGACTATCTTCGCCAGGATCGGGTCGAGCGAGGTCGTCTCGAGATCGATCGCGAACGCACCGGCGGCGGCGAGCTCATGGACAAGTTGATCGAGCTCCTCAACGGACCTAACAAGTCCGTACTCGAGTTCGCCCGGGTCGGTCTTCACGGCTGGGGGGCGCTTCTGGAGCGAAGGAAACTCCAGATCTCTGAAAAACTCGGTCGCACGCTCCGTGTCTATGGGCCCGTTCGATAGATCCTCCACGCTTGCATCGACCGGAGCGTTGAGCTCGATCGTTACAAGAAACCGGCTTTCGAACGCCCGGTCCCGATACGTATCGAGGTTCTCGCGCCTTTTCGGACCGCTCACGGAATCCAGATTCTTGAGTACGCCCTCGATGGTTCCGAACGACCGAATGAGATCTACCGCCGTCTTTCTGCCGATCCCCGGGACTCCCGGGACATTGTCCGACGTGTCTCCCATGAGTCCAAGGACCTCAATGACCTGCTCGGGCGGCACACCGAACGCTTCGACCACACGGTCAGAATCGTACTGGATCTTCTTGCTTGGATCGTAGATCGAAACGCCATCGCCGACGAGCTGGAAGAAATCCTTGTCGCCCGAAATGATGACCGTGTGAACGCCGACCGCGTGCGCGCGCGCGGCGAGCGTCCCGATGACATCGTCAGCTTCGTATCCCGGAGATTCAAGGACTGAGATGCCGAATGCATCCATGATCTTCCGGATCGTCGGGAGCTGCTCTATCATCTCTTCTGGAGCCGGTTCCCGCGTCGCCTTGTACTCCTCAAAGATCTCGTGACGGAAAGTCGGCTCCGGCGTGTCGAAAATGACCGCGATGTACTCCGGCTCGAATCGGTCAAGCAGATCCATGATCGACGCGACAAACCCAAAAACGGCGCTCACGTTCTCGCCCTTGGAGTTGATGAGCGGGTTTCGGATGAATGCGTAGTGTGATCTGTAGACCAGGGCGCTCCCATCGACGAGACAGAGGACCGGGGTGCCCCGCCCTGCGGCTTCGGCGCTGGTCATGAGTAGAGGTTCTTCTCTCGAATGTAGGATTCGACGGCGGCTGGAACGAGGTAGCGAATCGAGCGCCCTTCGCCGGCGCGCCGTCTGATGTCGCTGCTCGATATCTCCATAAGGGGACTGTCGAGAATCAGCACCTTCTCAAGCGCCTCGGGATCGGCTTCATGCTCGTTCACTCCCGGCCTGCGAACGATTACGATCTGGACCTCGTCGAGCAGGTGCTTCGGCGCCTTCCATGATGAGAGCTGTGTCAGGCTGTCAGATCCCATGATGAAGTAGATGTGTTCATTCGGACCGAGCGCGGCTCTCAGTTCCCGGACCGTCTCGATCGTGTACGATTTGCCCTCACGTCGGGTCTCGATATCGGAGAGTTCAAGACGATCGTTGCCCTCGATCGCAAGCCGGACCATCGCGATCCGGTCCTCGATGGAGCTCAAACCGCCTTCGCACTTGTGAGGAGGGTGAGCCGACGGAATGAACAGAACCCGGTCGAGGCCGCACTGCTCCAGCGCCGCCTCCGCGATTACGAGGTGCGCGATGTGGATCGGATCGAAAGTACCTCCCATCAATCCAGTTGCCACGAGTGGCCTCCTCCGAACCCTACTGCTCAGAGCCCCCCGGAACAGCCAGGAGATCCCTTGCCTCCTCGGCCTCAGCGGTGTCCGGGTAGAGCTCGTCCAGGCGAGCCAGCGTCTCCTGCGCGTGTGCCGTCTCCCCCGCGACAACGTAGCTTCGCACGAGTTCGAGCAGCGCCCTGGGAGCCCAGGGGGTGTTCGGATACTCGTCGGGAATCGACTCCAGGTAGATTCTGGCGGCTGTGGGGCTTCCGGACTTCGCGTAGAGCATTGCCGCCTCAAAGTCCTTCTGCGCAAGACGCGCTCTCAACTCCGCTAGATGCTCTCTCGCGCCATCCGAGAACTCACCGTCGGGATAGTCACGAAGGAAACGCCAGAGCTGCGCGATGGCTTCTTCCGTGGTTGATTGATCCAACACGGACGGCTTCGACTGTTTGAAATAGACGAGTCCAAGTTTGTACTCGGCCTCCGGCGCAAGCTCGGATCGCGGATAGTCGGAAAGTAGCCTCAGGTACTCCCCTTCCGCGGACACGTAGTTGTCCATATCGAGGTACGCATCCCCCAACCCCATCAGAGCGTCGTCCGCCCTCTCGTCCAGTGGCCAGGACACCGAAATGCGCCTGAAGGCCTCGATGGCGACCATGTAGTCTCCGCGCTGGTGCGCCTCCCGTCCCGTCGCGTACACCTCCTCCACGCTGGCTTCACTGAACTCAGGAATCGGCGAACATCCGAGAACGAACGCGACAACAACAGTCAAGAGAAAGAGAGCTGCTCCTGCGCGCGGCTGCAAAAACGACATTCTGTGACCTCCCTAATCACTCGACTTGCTTGTGTAGAAGAGGTAGATGAGCCCCCCCACGATCCCGGCCACGACGACCGGTTCGACAACCTTGTCCCATCCCCCTTGTTCGATCTCCGGTGACGCAAACGCCTGTCCCGGCGTACGCAGACCCTCGAGCCGCGAGCCAGGCACGATATCTCTCCGCTCGCGCTCTTCGCTACCGGCCCAGACGATGGCCTTTGAGGCGCCCGAAAGCTGGAGGTAGATGTCGACCGACGACCGGCGCTCAACCTTCCTGGTTCCCACCAGCCACTCCCGCCACACACGCGGGTACGCGGTTTCGCAGGACACGATGCGATAAGCCACTTCGTACGACTCCACTTCGTCGACATGCGCTACCATGCCGCCTCCACTGGGCATCGTCGAGGCTGTCCTTACGGTGTGACCGCGACCCGTCAGCTCCTCCAGGAAGACGGACTGTACAAGCCAGTTGGCCGGGTGCGTATCGATCTGCCTGACACTCACTTCGGCGCCGGCCGGGATGCCCATCTTGTCCAGAGCAGTCGCAATCACGCTACGCGTGAGGTCGGAGAGGACGTTGATGTTCGATGTCGGAATCGTCAGCTTCTCAGCAGCCCTTCCGTGGGCCGTCTCTTGGGCCTCTTCTGCGGAGACGTCGCCACCTAGTCCTGCCGTGAGCGCCAGCCAATGCGTTCCTCCAAGATCGGTTGGACGATAGGCGTAGTCGATCGCCCACCGTTCGTCCCAATTCAACCCGACTCCGCCGGTGAAAGACGAGAGAGCCGTGTCACCACCAAGTATCATCCCTCCCCTGAGCGCCAGGTAGCGCACCGGGGAATACTCCGCACCGGCGCGCGTTGTGACGTCCAGATCGTTCACCTTTTCGAAATCCAGCGCGAAAACGGCATCGTTCCAGAGATATGAGCCACCGATCGTGATGGTCGCAGGTAACGGATCACTCTCCTCCTCAAAGGTCAGTCCGGGCCCCAGATTCCTGACTGCAGCCCCTATTCTGGCCGATCTTGACAACTCATAGACGGCACCGATATCAAGCGCATAGGAAGAGGCGCCGGCGTCACCCAACGAGCTCCTGAGGTACTTGAGACTCCCACCCACTCCGAGGTTCGGGCGAAGACGGCGCGCATAGCCGACCGCGCCGGAGAAATCACCCGCCTCGAAGGTGCCATCACCCGTGTTGTCCCACGACAGAGCCCCTTGCTCGAGCGCAAACCCCACCGACCCGTTCGAACCCAGCGGAGTGGCGAACGACGCATACTGATATGAAGCGTCATCCAGCCACGAGACGTGAGACACACTCAGCCGCATCCCAGTAGTCTGCGAAAGCCCAGCCGGGTTCCAGTAGAGCGCGGAACCATCGCCGGCAAGCGAGACGTACGCACCACCCATGCCCGCAGACCGCGCACCCATGCCTATCCCAAGAAACTGCGCCCCCGATGTTCCCTGCGACCAGCACTCGACAGATGGGACAACCACAAGAAACAGGACAGCGAAAACCACGAACCGCTTCGACACCATGCTCGGACCTCCCATGTTTCTCTATTTGACAACGGCCACCTTGCGGACCGCCCTGCCCTCATCTGTGACTATTCTGAGGAAGTAGACACCACTGGCGACCAATTGGTCGCCGTCATTGCGGCCGTTCCACGTCAGGCTCTGCGCGTCCGATGCCTCCAGCCTTCTGATCAGTGAGCCGGTCATGTTGAACACCTCGATGACGATCTCCCCAGTGTAGGACCCGAGGTTCACTTCCAGCACGTCACCTTCTGCCGGATCAAAGAAATTGCAGTCCAGCGACAACTCCGACGGCTCGCCCGACCCGGCGAGCAGGATCACGGTCACCGAGGAATCCAGCAGAGAACGCTCAAAATAATCAGTCGCCGTGATCGTCACGCGCGCCAGCGAGACCGGCGTCATAGCGTCCGACGAGACCGTGTAGCTCACGGTGTACGTACCGGTTACCGAGTCCGAGACTTGGACATTCTCGGGGTCGAAGTTACTGTCCACGGCACTGAAATCGGCCTCCAGATCGTAGCCGTCGTCGTCCCACTCACTCCGTATGGTGATCGTCTGGCCGGGGTAGTAGACGTTGTCATCATCCTGAATCGTGCTCGCGTCGTGATAGGGACCGGCGACGTCGAACGTGACCACGAAGGAGCAAAGCGGCGGAATGCTTCCGGTGCCATTGACATGCCCCTCACCGTCAGCTGTAGCGACGCCGTCATGCGCGCGCACGTAGACCGCAAGAGCTCCGTCGCTTGAGTCGGGAACACAGTCGGTGCATGTGAGCGTGTGTTCCCACCAGACCGTGTCCGGACCCGAGAATGAGATCTCGACCCAGTCAACCTGGTCAAGCGAGAGTTCGATACTCGTTACGCCCGCGCGATCGTACGCCCAGCCGTTCACAATCGCCAGCGTATCGTTCACCCTGACCTCGGTCAGAGTGCTGTCGGGAAAGATCACATCCAGATACGGAGCGTACAGATCAAGATCGATCAGAAGCTCCGCCTGCGACACATTGCCGGCCGGATCACGAGCTTCGATGTCTACTGAGTAGAGCGCGTCAGGTGATTCGGCGCCATCGCTGCAGGTGCCGTCCCAATGGACGGCCACCGATTCCGCACCAACGGACGAGAAAAGCTCAGCCAC